>CAMHBN010000039.1 GCA_946183385.1 uncultured Ruminococcus sp. | reverse complement strand
AAGCACGATTATATTGTAGCACGCTTCCTGCATGAAAGGAAGATACAAAAATGCTCAACGAGGTTAAAGTGATGATATGCGGAAAGGAGTACAAGCTCAGGACTTCCGAATCACCGAACTACGTATATTCGCTCGCAAGAGTGCTCGAATCAAAGATAGACGAGATAGTCAACGCGGGAAGCGGCTCTTCGCCGTATACGGCTTCCATCATGGTAGCCCTCGCCCTGCTCGACGACCTCAACAAGTCAAATCAGCGCCTTGAGAATATCCGCACACAGACAAAGGAGTATGTCGATGAGGCGGGCAAGACCCGCATCGAGCGCGACGCCGCTGTCAAGGAGATAGAGGCTCTCAAGGCTAAGATAGTGCAGCTTGAGAATATGGTCAAGCTCAAGCAGCTCAAGGACAGTATATGAGCAAAAAGCCCGAGATACTCGCACCTGCGGGCAGTCCCGAGGCTCTGACGGCTGCGATAAGGGCGGGAGCTGACGCCGTATACGTCGGCGGGAAGCGCTTTTCCGCGCGAAACAGCGCCGCCAACTTCTCGGACGAGGAGCTCGCGGAGGCTCTGCGGCTCTGCCACAGCAGCGGCGCGAAGCTCTATCTCGCGGTGAATACGATAATTTCCGACGACGAGGCTGAGGGCTTCGCCGAGTATATCCGCTCGACCTCCGCGCTCGGAGTTGACGGCTATATCGTGCAGGACTGGGGCGCCGCGCAGATAATGCGCTCCGTCGTCCCCGACGCGGTGATACACGCCTCCACGCAGATGTCGGTACATACAGCCGCTGCCGCAGGACTGCTGAGCAGCCTCGGCTATGTAAGGGTAGTACCCGCGCGTGAGCTCAGCAGGGACGTGCTCGGACGTATCTGCCGCGAGGACGTCGAGGTCGAGGTCTTCGTGCACGGCGCGCTGTGTATGTCGGTGTCGGGACAGTGCTATATGTCGGCGATGATAGGCTCGCGCTCCGCGAACCGCGGCTGCTGCGGACAAGCCTGCCGTCTGCCTTTTTCGGCTGTCGGCGATAAGAACGCCGCGGCTCTGTCGCTGAAGGATCTGTCGCTGCTCGAACGCACGGACGAGCTTCGCGAGATAGGCGTAGATTCGCTGAAAATCGAGGGCAGAATGAAGCGCCCCGAGTATGTAGCCTCGGCTGTCAGCGAGCTGAAAAAGGCTCTCGGCGGCGACGCGCCCGATATGCAGCTCCTGCGCGGGATATTCTCACGCAGCGGCTTCACGGACGGCTATTTCACGGGGAAAAGGCAGGAGATGTTCGGCGTCCGCGAGAAGGACGACGTCACCGCCGCCCACTCGCTCATCCCGCAGATTCACGAGCTCTACCGCTCGCCGCGTCAGGTACATACAGTCGATATGCACGCAGAGATAAGGGCTGGCAAGCCCGTCACGGTAACAGCCGTTTGCGGCGATATATCGGAAACTGTAACGGGTGATGCACCCGCTGCTGCTCAGAACCGCCCGACGGATATTTCCGCCGTGGAAAAGCAGCTCTCGAAGCTCGGCGATACCGTGTTCACGCTCGGAAGTCTCACCGCCGACATCGGCGAGGGACTGTTCGTTCCCGCAGGCAAGCTCAACGAGCTCCGCAGACAGCTCGCGGACAAGCTGACGGAAGCGGTCATTGACCGCAATACGCCGCGGTATCACGCGACAGGCACGCTCCCCGAGCTTCCGATGGTAAAGCGAAAGCCGCGCGAGGGCGAGCTCCCGCTGAGGACGCTCTGCCGCACCGCAGAACAGGCGATAGCCGCCGCAGAACGGTCGGAATACGTGATAGTCCCCGAGGCTGTCATCGGCGAGGAGCTCCTGAGAAGCGTCCCCGCGAAAAAGCTGATAGTCTCCCCGCCGCGATTTATCACCGACGAGGACGCTCTCACCGCACGTCTCGCGGAGCTGAAAAAGCTCGGCGCGGACAGGCTCTTTTGCCACACGCCCGACTCCGTCGCGATAGGGCGGACGCTCGGAATGAAGCTCCACGGCAGCTTCACGCTCAATGTGTACAACTCATACAGCGCGGAATTTCTCCGCTCGCTCGGGCTTGAGGACTGCGTTGTATCAATAGAAGCGACAACGGAGCAGTTCGCGAAAATGCGCACCGCGCTCCCGCTCGGAGCTGTCGTGTACGGCAGTCTCCCGCTCATGCTCACGCGCAACTGCCCGATAAAAAATGAGGTCGGCTGCGCGAAGTGTACGGGTCACCTCATCGACCGCACGGGACGAAAGCTCCCTGTGGCGTGCTCGAAGGAATACGTCGAGGTGCTGAACTCCGACGTGCTGTACATGGGCGACAGGCTCGCGGAGCTGACACGCGCCGATTTCGGGCTTGTGCTCCTCCACGACGAAGACGCCGATCAGACCGCGGCGGCTCTCTCGGGCAGAAAGCCCGACGGCAGCATCACGCGCGGACTTTACTACAGAGGTATAGAATAATGAAACTGACTTTCAAAAAGCTCAGCGAAAAGGCTGTCATTCCGTCGAGGGCGACGGCAGGCAGCGCCGGCATGGACTTATGCGCCTGCCTCGACGAGCCCGTGGTACTCGCTCCGGGCGAGATAAAAATGATACCGACGGGGCTCACAGCCGAGAGCGACTGCAGTGACGTCGCGATGCTGATATACCCGCGCTCGGGACTTTCCACGAAGTACGGCGTGTCGCTCGCGAACTGCGTCGGCGTAGTGGACAGCGACTACCGCGGAGAGTGGTTCATACCGCTGATAAATCACGGAAGCAGGGACTTCACCGTCGAGCACGGCATGAGGATAGCCCAGCTCATACCAACAAAGGTCATATTTCCCGAGGTGGAGGTCAGCGACTCCCTTACCGAAACAGACAGAGGGAGCGGCGGCTTCGGCTCATCGGGGATATAGAGCTTTCCTTTACAGGACAGCATAGCGGCTTTTCGGCATATATCGCCGCTGACGTCGTCAGAAAAGCTTGTAATACACAAAGTATTGCTTCGCTTTCCTTCCTTGTCACCGACAATATCTGCTCGAAAATCCTGAAATGCCGCCTATAAAGAAAAGCTCTGAGATAAATCAATACTACAACAAAAGAAAAGGAGATTGAATCATGAACAAAGTAATCTATATGTCATTTCTCGCAATAAGCGCAATAGTGCTCGGAAGCTGGTTTGGCGGTCTCGTTGACGGTGCGGCAGGACTCAGCCTGCTTGCCTACTCGAAAACCTTCGCCTTCGAGCCCGGCACGATAGACCTCGGCATATTCAGATTCACATTCGGTATCAGCCTCAGCATCAACATCTCGCAGATACTGCTCATAATCATCGCTATCGTCGTGTACTACAACACTGCTCCCAAGCTTTTTGCTCCCAAGAAATGATTTTTTGATACTGCCGCACTGAAATATCTGCAAATTTCCGACAAGGATAAATTTCTCAGAGAAAATCCTTGTCTAAATGCGGCTTTGGTGATATAATAATAAAGTTAGAGTTAAGACAAAGGAGCCAGAAAATGTTTACAAAAGATATCGGTATAGACCTCGGTACCGCGAATACTCTCGTATATCTGCGCGGTAAGGGCATAATAATAAGAGAGCCGTCCGTGGTCGCCGTAAATACAAGAACGGATAAGACACGCTATGTCGGCATGGAGGCGAAGGAGGTCATCGGACGCACACCCGGCTCTATTGTAGCCGTGCGCCCCCTGAAGGACGGCGTTATCGCCGACTTCGACATCGCGACAACTATGCTTCAGGAGTTCATCAGGAAGGCGCTGAAGGGTACGATACTGACGAAAGCTAATGTCATTATCTGCATACCCTCGGGCGTTACCGCTGTTGAGCGACGCGCCGTAAGGGAGTCCTGCAAGAAAGCGGGAGCGAACAACGTCCTCATCATCGAGGAGCCCATGGCGGCGGCTATAGGTGCGGGTCTGCCCACGAATGCTCCCTCGGGAAGCATGATAGTCGATATCGGCGGAGGTACGAGCGAGGTAGCTGTCATTGCCCTCGGAGGAATCGTGGCTTCACGCTCGATACGCTGTGCGGGCGACGAGTTCGACACCGCTATAATCAACTACATCAAGAAGAAGTACAACCTCCTCATCGGCGAGAGGACTGCCGAGAATATCAAGATCGAGATAGGCTCAGCCTTCCCGAGCGACAAGGAGGACACTATGGAGATAAAGGGCAGGAACCTCCTGAACGGTCTGCCCGAGAACGTGACCGTCAACTCCGCTGAGATACGCGACGCTCTCGTTGAGCCTCTCGCGAAGGTGATCGACGCCATAAAGGCTACCCTTGAGGAGACTCCCCCCGAGCTCTCCGCGGATATAATCGACCACGGTATCACTCTCGCAGGCGGAGGAGCTCTCCTGCGCGGTCTCGACAAGCTCATCAACCGCGAGACCAGTATGCCCGTCTATATCGCCGAGTACCCGCTCGACTGCGTGGCAGAGGGTACGGGCAAGATACTCGAGAACATCAGCGACTATCAGGACGCTCTCACGGATAATGTCAAGTACTACTAAGGAGGCTCTCAATGCGTGAATTTCTGAAGAGCACCAGATTCAAGGTACTGCTTGGCTTCCTCGCATTCCTCGTGGGCATTATGATATACGCCGTTACCAAGGGCGGCTACTCGCTGTCGGGAGCTTCGTTCGTCCAGACCGCGACCAAGCCATTCCGCTACGTCAGCAACGGCATATCAATGAGAATAGAGCGCGTGACGGACAGAATTTCCCACGCCGACGCCTACTACGAGGAGAACCAACAGCTCAAAAAGCAGATAGGCGAGCTCAATAAGCAGCTCACCGACTACGACGACCTCAAGGAAGAGGTCGAGGAGCTCCGAAAGCTCGTTGTAATAAAGGAACAGCACCCCGATGAGGTATTTTCTCAGCCCGCGGAGGTGCTCGGATATATCACGAATGACCCGTTCAGGGGCTTCACGATAGACAAGGGCTCTATCGACGGCATTAAGCCGTACTGCCCTGTCATCACTCCCGAGGGCGTTGTCGGCATCACCATTGAGGTGTCCGCCACGACCTCGACCGTCCGCACGATACTCTCCCCCGACCTTTCAATCGCGGCGGTGTGCTCGTCCACGAATACCGACTTTGGCATTGTCGAGGGCACGGTGCTCACCGCGGAAAAGGGCACGACAAAGCTCACCCACCTCAGTCCCGACCACAAGCTCAAAACGGGCGACCTCATCATCACCTCGGGCAACAGCGGTCTGTTCCCGAAGGATATGGCGATAGGCACCGTGAGAAATACGGGCTTTGAGGCGAACGGACTCTCCGCCTGTGCCGAGATAGAGCCCTGCGCAGATATCACGCGCCTCGGCTCGGTATTCGTTATCCTCGACTTCACAGGCAAGAAGGAGGACGCAGATGCGGCTAAAGACACCCCGTGAGAAGCGTATCCTCTATACCAAGACAACGGTCCGCTGGATACTCTACTACCTTCTGATATTCGTATTCTTTACGATAATGACCTCGGGCACGTATACGAAGCCGATGCTACTCGTGCCTGCGGCTATATGCATTGCCATCGGCAACGACGTTATGGCGGCGGCTGTGACGGGAGCTGTGTGCGGCTTTCTCACGGATATGGCGTGCGGCAGGCTTTTCGGCTATAATGCCGTCCTGCTGACGGTGTTCTGCGTGGCGGCGTCGCTGATATTCGAGCTCTACCTGCGGAACAAGTTCGCGAACTACCTGTGGATAACGGCGATAGCCTCGTTTTTGCAGTGCTGGCTCGACTACAAGTTCTACTACCAGATCTGGGACTACGAGAACGTCAGCCGCATATTCTACCATGTCAGCCTCAAAGTGTGGGTGTACACGGTCATCGCGTCGGTGGTGGTGTACGCGCTGTACAGGCTGATAAACCGCTTCCTTATGCCGAAGGAGCACCTCACGATTGAGGAAGTCATCAAGACGGCGTGAGTTAGTGTGGGACGTCGAGGACGCCGTCCCCTACAGACTAACGTCCGCGGCGAAAGACTACCGTCGCTGAAAAACTAAAGCGCGAACATCGGGTTCCAAGGGGCTGTGCTCCTTGGCGGAGTCCAGAGGCAGAGCCTCTGGCAGGGCGTGGGGCAGAGCCCCACATCCGAAGGGCGCTCTGCAAGGGGTGAATTCAAAAACGATTCGGTGAATCGTTTTTGAAGAGGGGACGCTCTGAAGGAGAGCGTCCCCTTCTCCCGCTCGGTAGTTGCTATGCCTGCGGAGTTACCTCCGCACGAGATTGCAATGCCGTTTGTTTGCGGGCGGATAATATCCGCCCCTACAATATAGTGCGGAACGCCGAGGGCGGCGTTCCCTACATTTATTTAGAAACGTGAAAAAATCAGACAAATTTAGCTCCGCGAAAAAGTGTGCGGCAATAAAAAAGCGTTTCTACTATAGGGCGGAAAAAGTTGTTTTTTCAATGGAAAACCGTTGATTATTGAAAAAGTTTTTTTGAACTTTGTATGACTGCATAATTTCAACAGCCGTTCATTGTTCGGTTTCACAACAATAAAGGAGCAAAATGTGAAAAGCATTACCGATAATATAAAATCTATTGTCATCGTCGCTGTCGTCGTACTGCTCGGTACGTTCGCGTCGATGAGACTGATGAAAATTCAGGTCGTCGGGAGCGAGGACATCGTCACGCCCAAGACATACGGCAGAGACGCCCTCACCTACACGCGCGAGATAACTCCCACGCGAGGCGAAATTCTCGACTACAACGGCAATGTCCTCGTCGAGAATACCACCCGCTGTGACCTCGTCCTGCAAAAGGCGTTCTTCCCCGAGGATATCGCCGAGGGCAACAGATGCCTGCTCGAAATATACAATGCTCTGCTCGAACACGGCTACGTCTTCGAGGACACCCTCCCTATCACGAGGGATGTGCCCTATTCCTACACCGAGGACGACGTGGCTGAGGTCGTGGAGGCGCTAAACCTCAACGTCTACGCGACCGCCGACAACTGCATAGACAAGCTTATCTCCGACTACAAGATAGACGAGAGCTACACCGCCGACGAGAAGCGTATCATCGCGGGTATGCGCTATACCATGATGGACAGGGACTTCTCCTACAGCCTCGACCTCGTGCTCGCCAAGGACGTTGACCACCAGACCGTCGTCGATATGAAGGAGCTCGGCAACTTCTGCCGCGGTATTGAGGCTGTCGATTCCGCCGAGCGTAAGATCGTCCGCGGCGATATCCTCCCGCACGAGATAGGCGTTATCGGTCCTATCTACGCCGAGGAGTACGACGACCTCAAGGACAAGGGCTACGCCATGAACGACCAGGTCGGCAAGAGCGGCATCGAGCTCGCAATGGAGAAGGAGCTTCGCGGCAAAGCCGGCACCGAGGAGGTCACCGTCGTGGACGGCGCCATCGTCGATGTCAGGACCAAGGAGGACACCGTCCCCGGCGAGAGCGTCAAGCTCACCGTTGACGGAGCTTACCAGATAAAATTGCAGAGTATTCTCGACAACTTCCTCAAAAACCGTCCCTACTACAACGGCAACAAGGTCAACAAGGGAGCGCTCGTCGTGCTCGACGCCAAGACAGGCGCGGTGCGCGGTATGGCTACCGCTCCGACCTACAACCTCAAGGATATGGCCGAGAACTACGACGCTCTGCTCAAAGCCGAGAATTCCCCGATGTTCAACCGCTGTACGTGGGGTCAGTACCTGCCCGGCTCTACCTTCAAGACCGTCACTGCTACGGCTGGTCTCAACGAGGGCGTAATCACGGGCAATACCACCTTCACCTGTCTGAGAGACTATGAGTTCTACGGCGGAAAATTCTCGTGTACGGGCTACCACGGAGCTATCTCAGTGAGACGCGCTATCGAGGTCTCCTGCAACATCTTCTTCTATGAGACCTCGCGAAATCTCGGTATCGACAACATCACCAAGTATGCCAAGCTGTACGGTCTCGGAAGCAGTACGGGGCTCGAAACAGGCGATGCGTCGGGCTTCCTCTGTAACCCCGAGACCTTCGCCGAGCGCGGTCAGGAGTGGTATATCGGCTACGTTATCCAGGCGGGTATCGGTAACCAGGACTGCGGCTTCACGCCGCTCCAGCTCGCAAACGTTGCCGCTACCATCGGCAACCGCGGCGTCCGCTATCAGCCCTACCTCGTGGACAGCCTCTACACCTACGGCTCGAATGAGCTTGTGAAGAAGACAAAACCCACTGTTGCGGACAAGATAGACCTCAACTACGACTACGTTTACGACTACATCATCGGCGGTATGCAGGACGCGGCAAGGAACTGTCCCGTGCCTTATGAGCTCACCGACCTCGGCTTCTCCGTCGCTATCAAGACGGGTACTCCGCAGACCGACGCGAACGACAAGAACAAGCAGAACTCCGTGTTCATCGGCTTTGCTCCCGCCGACAACCCCGAAATTGCCTTCGCGGGCGTTATCGAGGGCGGTGAATACTCCAAGTACATGATACGCGACATCATCCTCGCCTATCAGCAGTGCTACGGTCTCAACGGTGTGAAGCCCACGGCGGAGCTCCCCGCGGAGGTGCGAAACGGCACTACGGAAGCGGCTAATGCTACTACCACGACCACAAGCAAGACCTCGGCGGCAACAACTACCACGGCTTCAACCACTACCACCGCTGTACAGGAATAAAAAAAGACCGTTACCCTTGTGGGTAACGGTCTTTCTGTTACTTGTTGAAGTATTCGATAAGCGACTTCGTTCCGCCTGTCGAGAGGTACGAGTAGTAAACAAGTATCTGTGAAGCGTCCTTTGCGTCAACGTGTCCGTCATAGTTGATATCCGCAGAGATCTTCTGCTCGTCGGTAAGGTCTGTATCTTTGCCAGTAGATGCTTTCGCATAGGCTACAAGCACGGCAGAAGCGTCCTTTGCGTCAACAGCGCCGTCTGTGTTTACATCTCCCAATGAGAGCTTCGCAAAGTGGAATGTGCCGCCACCTGCCTTAGCAAGCAATTCAGAGTTGCTGTATGTCAGATCCGTCAGGAAAAAGTCATCGGGAAGTGATACTCTTGCTTTGTCTCCCTCCGAATACCAGCTGATCTCGTCGGTCTGTGTCTCTTTGCCGTAATAGTTGATTTCAGCTATGCCTGTACCGTCAGATCTCAGGTCGAATATTATTACACCGTTTATGTAATTCTCCTTCTGACCTTCGTTGTTTACGTAGTTAACGGAATACCATCTTCCTACGTGGTCTGCATTGTAAGAACGAGTTGTTGTAACTGTGGTCGTGGTGGTGGGCTCTGTTGTTGTAGTCGTTGTTGTTGTGGTGGTAGTTGTTGTAGTAGTGGTAGTTGTCGTTGTCGTAGTAGTTGTTGTGGTGGTCGTTGTTGTTGTCGTCGTTGTGGTAGTAGTGGTAGTCGTTGTTGTGGTTGTGGTCGGCTCTGTTGTTGTCGTGGTAGTGGTTGTCGGAACTGTTGTAGTTGTTGTTGTTGTTGTAGTGGTGGGAGTTGTTGTAGTCGTCTCCTCGGGAACTGTTGTATCCGCTACCTTCTTGTACGTCTCATAAGCAACAGCGGGATAGCTTGCTTTCTTCGGGAGCGACTCGAAGGTCTGTACGATGAGGTCGCCGCCGTTTTCCTTTAAGCCTATCGTCTCGATGACCTTTGCCGCCATCGCTACGTGTCCTGCCTGCGTGGGGTGGAAGTCCATCTCATCGCGCTTTTCCTGCATCTTTGTAAAGTACCAGCTGTACTGGGCGCCGTTGTCGTCGAGCGAAGTGAAATCGTTGTGTATGTCAGCTATGAGTGCTCCGCCGAGGTCAGCCTCTGTGAGCTGGGTGCGGAAAGACTCGGTGACAGCCTCCGAAACAGGTCTTACAAGGTTCATGACCTTCAGGGAATTGCCCTTATATGCCGCCTTGAAGTATGCGTCGTCAAACTGGAGCGGGTCGTACATCGTCTGATATACTATCGTGGCATCGGGGTTGAGCGCCTTGATATCGGCGTTTATCTTCTCGATGCTCGGAATTATCTTCTTCTGGATAACGCAGTCGTACTTCTTGTTGTCCTTCTCGGTAAGATGCGTGCGGAGCTTCTGCACGGTCGAATTCATCTGGATAGGATTGTCATTTGCATAGGTCTTGAGCGCTTCCTTGTCCACGAGGTTGAGGATATCGGTGAACGTCGGGTCTTCGGGGATATCAGCCTTTGTGTAACCCTCCTGGAGCACGTTCACGTTCGCGCACACGTTGAGCAGGTAGCTCGATGCGTAATGGATGATATCGTTGCCTCCGATAGAGATGACGATGCAGTCCGCAGCCTTCAGCGAAGCCGACATCTCGTCCGTAGGAGCCTCGAGCTTGCTAAGAAGATCGCCCGTCTCGTCGCCCGACTTCGCGAAATTGTCGGCCTTTGCACCGTAGTAATTGCCCACGATCTCGCCGTAGTTGTGCTCGCTCTCGGAAAGACCGTATCCCGATGACAGGCTGTCTCCGAGGACTACTATATTCTTGATATCGTCAGCAGCGGAAATAACGCTCGGTATCGGAAGTGCCGCAGATACCGTGACAGCCGCAGCTATGACTGCGGAAACTATTTTTTTCATTTTTTATACCTCCTGATAGTCATAAGCGGAGCATATCCGCTATATAAAGATTATATACCAAATCGGCAAATAAGTCAATAGATTGAATAAGAAAAATAATCCCTGTCGGGGGGCACAGTCCCCCGACAGGGATATCGCGTATTTAATCCATAAATGATACTGTGTCTATGACTTCCATTGTGTCGATGTCGGCGGAGATGAACTTCTCGCCCGAGAGTACGTATACATAGTCGCCGATGTAGAGCGCTCTGTCAGCACAGGTAAGGCGCTCGTTGTCGAATTTGTCCAGTACCTCGCCGCGGCAGACGAACTCGCCGTCCTCGTAGGAGTAGAACACATACTTGTATGTTGTCTCGTAAGTATCTCTCGCGTACCCCTGTATCGGGAAGCCTATCAGGTTCTTCTCGGGAGCTATCAGCAGAGCCTTGCGCTCATATATAGCATTGGAATATACCCACCCATAGTCCGTCGTGTCTTCATTAAGCGCGCAGAAGCCCACTTCCTTCAGGTCGTTCGGGTCGGAGTTGTCGAACATCACGAGCTTCACGCCTCTCTGCATACCGTTGTCCTCTGCGTCGATACCGAAGCCGAGGAGCAGTCCGTCGTCCCACTTCTGCATATATGTGCTGAATCCGTTTATCTTGAACTCGTCGAGGATAGTCGGCACGAACGGGTCTGAGAGGTCTATCGCGAAGAGCGGGTCGGTCTGGCGGTAGGTAACTACGTAAGCCATATCGCCGCTGAAATTAACGGACTTGATGGACTCGTCAATGCCGAAATCCTTTATCATGCCCACGGTGTTCATGTCCATATCAAGGACTGTCACCGCGTTGTCGCGCTCCGTATAGGAGGGCTCGTCAGTATCGAAGATACTGCCGATGAACGTGCTGTTGT
>CAMHBN010000038.1 GCA_946183385.1 uncultured Ruminococcus sp. | reverse complement strand
CGCTTCCAGACCTACGATAACGTATGTGACTTTATCAAGGCTACAGTATCGGGAAAACTGAGAGAAGAACTGCTCGGCGAGGCTGCGAATGCCGTTTTGCTTGTAAATGACAAGCTCTGCGTGAAAAAGACGGGACGCTCATTCTATCAGTTCAGAACAGACGAAGGCGTGATAATAACTCAGAAGACCGATGTTACGTTCACGGCAACGACCGTCACTTCCGACGAGCTTTACGGGATGGGTCAGGCATTCTTCATTTTGAAGGATGGTGATTGGTACATCGACTTCTACCAGTTCGGCGATTTTGCTCCTGTTACAAGCGACGTTGTCGGTAAATGGATAGTCAGCACTGTCGAATCTGAAAATGCGGAAGCTCTTGCCGAGTATACCGACGTGGACATGACTTACGAATTCAAATCTGACGGCACTGGTACGATAACGGCTTCTTCTGAAGGTGAAACGTTTACTGATGAGGTCACATGGGAAATTGACGGCGTTTTCGTGAACTATACAAGTAAGAAGCTTGAGGATTCCACATATCACGTGAAGTATTACAGCTCTACGAATGAGCTCGTACTTGAGACTGCTGACGGCGTGTTCGTACATTTTGCACGCGTTCAGGATATTCTCGGCGATCTCAATGGCGACAAAAAGATCGACGCCAAGGACGCCTCTGACGTTCTTGCTGCTTATTCTAAGATATCAACAGGCGAGGAAGTTTGTTTTTCATGGGCGCAGAAAGCTTCTGCCGACGCTAACGATGACGGCTTTGTTGATGCAAAGGACGCCTCCTATATCCTGAAGTATTACTCTATCGTCTCAACAGATACTGACTATTCCACTTCATTCTACTCTTATATGCATCCCGCAGGATTTGTCACAACAGGCGGTGCTTCACTTCATTCTCTTTCCTATTGATTTTTCAGCATAGTGCACTGCTTTCCACAGGCTGATTGTTGTATTATTACAGAAATGTTTCCGCGCTGCAAAATTTATGTTGCTTATGTGCGCCGTTCGTGTTATAATGCGTTTAAGGTATCACCCTTTCCATAAGCCTGTAAGGAGATGAAGTTATGAGCTCTACTCGTTTGGTCTGCCGCGGCTGCGGCTCAAGGGACATAATCACTGTTGGCGGGATGAACAGCGACCCGTTTGACAAAAGACCAGAAAGGCTTATCTGTGCGCGATGCGGCAGTACGGTCTCTTTCCGTATGCCGAACACGGAGCCCGATGTCTCCAATTCTGCGTTTAAGCTGCGCATACATATCTTCGGGAAAGGGGAGCGCTGCACGCTCAGCTCCACCCTCGACCTGCCGATAGAGGACGGCGAGCACGACCTCACTCGGTACGACTATCCGCTCAGCAGGTACGGGGGGGTGACAGTCAATAATCTCAATGTCTGCTTCGACGGGGACTGGTACCCCATCGACAAGCTTCCCGTGACATTTCAGAGGTGCTTCGAGGTCGATTCTGTCTTCGGGGACAAGGCTACCGAGAAACATATGATAACTCTGAGCGTTGAGATAATATAAGTTCAGTCGGAGCCTCCCGTATAAACGGGAAGCTCCGTATTTTTTTGGAGAAGTGAAATATCCTGCGGGAAAATTCGACTATATGTGTAGAGGACCTCAGCACATTACGGAAGGGGGCTTGTCTGATGGAGGATACACAGATACTGGAGCTGTTCCGTAAGAGAGATGAAAGTGCGATCGCAGAACTGAAAAGGAAATACGATAAGCTCTGTGCCTATGTGGCGGGCAATATCCTGTCCGTGCGCGAGGACGCAGAGGAGTGCGTTAACTCCGCCTACTTCGAGGTGTGGAACAACATTCCTCCCGCGGCTCCCGACGACCTGAAGACGTACCTCTGCCGTATCGTCAAGAACAAGGCGATAGACAGGCTGAAGTACAACTCCGCAGAGAAGCGCAATCCTGAGCTGACGGTGTCGCTGGACGAGCTCGCCGAGTGCATACCCGCGAAGGCGGAGGAGGAGCTCTCCGCGAAGGAGCTCGCCGAGGCGATAAGCCGCTTCCTTAGGGAGCAGGACGAGAAGCACCGAAAGGTGTTCGTAAGGCGGTACTGGTACGGGGATTCGCTCGGGCGCATAGCAGAGCTTTACGGAATGAACGAAAAAACGGTCGCTACATATCTCTTTCGGACAAGAAACAAGCTGAAAGATTTTTTACGGAAAGAAGGTTATGATCATGAATAAGCTGAAATTGTATGAAGCAATGAATCTTATCGACGACGACCTTGTTAAAGAAGCGGAAATGCCTACCGATAACGTTTCGGAGGCTAAAAATGCGGACAATACCGAGCCCGAGCTCACAGTTTCGGGAGTTGAGCCGTATCGCAGACCTATATGGCACAAGATAACGGCGATAGCGTCCGCGGTGGTCATCATTGCAGGAGCAGTCGCGGGCGGTACATATTATATGAAGCACCGCGGAAGCTCCGCACCCGATGAGGATATCATCAACTCGGAGGCGATAGCTCCCACGACGGAGGACGGCAGGGAGTCGGCTTCGACAACCGTCGCCGATGACAAGGGCGAGAAGTCGCCGTCAACTACTACAGCCGCTTATGAGAAAGCCGAGCAGCTCGCCAACACATCAGGTCCTCCCGTAAAGGGCGAGACGGCTAAGACTACAGCGGCAGGCAAGAGCACCTCCGCAGCGAGGACTACTGCAAAGGCAAACACCGCTTCAAGCGGCAGGAGCACGACCGCAGCCAAGACCACTACCGCGGCAAAGACACAGCAGTCTCCCGCGACGACAACGGCTCCCGTGCCGATACCTCCCGCTGACGGCAGACTGACGCTCGACCTCGTCAAGCGCTATGCCGAGTACGGCGACAACCTCACGCTGGGCGACTTTGCTGCCTATAACCACGAGGATATAGGCTCGGGCGTATGCGTATGGGAGATTCCAGTCTATACGGAGAACAAGGACGGCAAGCTTGAATTTGAGTTCACGCTCATTGTCAACGGAATGACAGGAGCTAAAACAGATAAGTGCGGCTGTGCAGATTTGTTCTACGGCAAGTATACAAATCCCACAAAGCAGGACTACATCGACATTCGATACGAGAACGTTATGGACTTCGTGCTAAAATGCCGTCAGAAAGCGGGAGATCCCGACACTCTCACGGACGTCCTCGGCGATATCAAGGACTGCCACGTTGACTACATCAGATGTGTCGAGCTTACGAACCCGATGTACAATTATTACGTGGCTCTCGGTAAAGACGAGATAAGGGAGCTCATTCCGATGATTCAGAAGCTGACCTTCACCAAGAACGTCGGCGACGAGTGGCGCTACCTCAACGGAAACTTCACGCATATCTATGTCACTGACAACAAGGGCTTGATACACGATTACACGCTCGCGGCAAACAAGTATTTCGCAGTTGAGGGCACGGGCTATGCGGCAAATTATAACGACATGCTCGCGATAGACACCTATACTCTGTCGCTGCTCACAAAGGCAGAGCCCTCCGCTCCCGTAGACGTGGACGGCGTATGGTGCTGGCACGACGCGACTGTAGATGACTTCGACACCCGCAGCTTCGAGAATATCACGATAAAGCAGTACCCCGACTACGTGTTCTCGTGGAACGGAATGAAGCGCAATATTGAGATATACAACAAGAAGACCCGCGAGAAGTTCGGCAGCGTGGCAACTTATGGTCAGGCATATTTCGCCGACCTCAACGGCGACGGCTACCCTGAGCTCTGCACGTCCTACGACTGGGGGCTTAACAGCAGGATAGTCGGCGAGGTCGCGGCTTGGGACATTCACAACGGAATGATATTCAGAATGAACGACCCCGAAAATGAGATGATCTACTGGCTGTATGAGGAAGACGGCGAGCTTCGCGTCAACAGGCAGCCTTCTATCAGCAGCTGGAGCCCCGACTCCAAGCACGGCGAACAGGGCAGGCTTGAAATCGGCAATTATGAAGTAAAATTCATACCTGTATAAACTCCATATAACAAGAAGAACCTCTCGGCTATCCGAGAGGTTTTTCTTGCTTTGTCAGATTTGAATGGAGCGTGCGGGCGGCTGTACGCCGCCTCTGCACTTATTGGAGGATATGTGTTTACCAGCCGTATATGTCCTCGCGCATTCCTATATCAGCGCCGTGCCCTTTAAGGTAAAACCACTGGCTCGGAGTGAGCATTGCTTCCTCGGGCTCTACGGGCTGTCCTATCATATCGGGAGTTCTGCGCCATACCCACTGATCTGTCAGATTGATAAGATACTCCGTTCCGTCGGGAGCTATAAGCCTGTATTCGGGTATGCCGTCGCAGGTATAAGGTGAGTAGCTGTTGCTTGCCAAGTCAGCGAAGATGTCGTAGTCTCCATAGTCGATGCCGGGATACCAGTTAGGGTCGATACGTGTCGTCTGCGGGAACTGCGTCCATACGGGTATTGCCGTAGTCTGAACGGCAGTAGTTGCAGCGGTGGCTGTGGTCACGGGAGCTGCGGCTTTCGTTACGGGCGCGGTAGATATAGGGTCGCGCTCCTCGCCGTCGTTTCCGCTTATGCCCTTGACCTCACCGTCCTCGGGCGGGGCAGTCACGGGCTCTGTATTGGTGCTTTCCTTTGTCTCTGCGTCTTTGAGCGTGGTCTTAGCCAGCGTGTCTCTTTTTCTTGTCCGCACTGTAGTTACCTCCGCCTGCTCGTCGGTTTCAGCGGAGGTCGTTTCTGTCTCCGCGGTAGAAGCCGCGATTATCTGCTCCTCGTCGGGAGCAGGAGTTCCGCGGTGGGTGAGATAGTACGTGCCGCCCGCTCCTTACGGTCTGCCATACTGGACGGCGGTACTGTTCAACGCCCGATACCGACTCCTCAAATTCGGGAGTATCAGCTTTTGTGACGGTGTCGGCGTCGCGCATGAGGTCGTCGTCAATCATGGACATTGCCTTCATAAAATCCTTCTTATTCATAGTCATACCCCTCTTTCTTCAAAAATTCCTTGAGCTTTTTCCGTGTGCGGAAAAGATAAGTCGCGACAGTTCTCTCGTTCAGCGAGTACCGTGCCGCTATCTCCGCGAGCGAGTCGCCGTAGGTATACCGCCGAATGAATACGCGGCGGCGGGTGTCGTCCTGAGTCCGCAGGAAGCGGCTAATCGCGTCTGCGAGGTCGCCGAGCCTTATCTCCTCGTCGGGAGTGGCTGGCACGCAGTCCGCTATCTCGTCGAGCGAGACAGTGTAGCGGCTGTCGCGCTTTGCCGCGGAGTTGTACTCGTACCTGTTTATGGCTATATTCCGCACTATGCGGCAGAGGTAGCTTTTCAGGTCGTCGGGGCTTGCAGGCGGAATGGTGTTCCACACCTCATAGTAGGCGGAGCTCACGCATTCCTCCACGTCCTCGCGCTGAGAGAGCACATTTCCCGCGATATACAGGCACAAGCGGTCGTATTTGCGTTTCAGCTCGGCGAGCGCTGTCTCGTCCCGCTTGTGAAGAAGCTCGATTATTGATGCATCATCCATCGGATTAGCCTCCTTTCGTGAGGCGTTGAGGTCCTCTGACTATATAGTAAGATTCGGATAGGCTAATATTTCACTTTTGCGAAAAAGGCGGCACATTTTAAATGTGCCGCCTTGTGTTATCTGATTACTCGCCTGTCTCGTGGAAGAAGTAGGGGAGTGCGTCGTATACGTAGTGCCTTACGTAGCCCCACCAGTGAGTCTTGCCGGGAGCCACCATGAAGTAGAAGTTGCCTTCGGAGAAGTCGGAGGTGAACTTGAACTGGCTCATCTTCTTCATCTCGTCTACCTGCGGGTTAACGTTCGGGTAAGCGATGTCGTCCGAGCCGGTAGCCGCGAAGATGAAGTACTGTCTGTTCGTGAAGCCCGACTTGTCAACGGCGTCCGCGAGGTCTTTAGCCTTGCCGTAAGCGCCGTTTCCGCCCCAGTGGTCGCCGCTGAGAGGCATGAAGTAGCCAACGAGGTCGATGTCGTTCTTGAATACCTGCCATGTGGATACCGAGCCCATTGAGAAGCCGCCATAAGCACGGTGCATTCTTGAAGCTCTGATGTCCTCCTCGGAGGTGGACTCTGCATAAGTGGAGTACTTGCCCTCAACGAACGGGATAACATTTGCGCGGAGCTCCTCATAGAAGTTAGCCGCTTCGCCGCCCTGACCGTTGAATGTGGGAGTTACCACGATGAGCGGCTCGAGCTCGCCGTTCATGATCATGTGGTCGAGCATATTCTGTATCATCGTGTCGTCCTGGAAGAAGAGGGTCTTTTCGTTCTCTCCGCCGCCGTGCATGAGATAGAATATGTTGTATTTCTTCTCGGGGTCGTAGTTATAGGGAGTGTAAACGTAGAGGGTCTTGTTACCTCTGATACTGCTGTAGTTCTCCTGAGTTACCTTGCCTTGCTGCTCGCATCTCTGGAAGTAGTTGCCGGGAGCTTCCTTGAACTGCTTGTTAGCCTCGTACTCGAAGGGTGTAACCTCGGGTTCGGGAGTATTATCAGGGAATTCGGTTATTTTACCGCTTACGTACTCGTCGAGGAGTACAAGGTCATTGACAGCGAATTCGGTGCTCTTGTCAACGTCTGCATTGATAGACTGAGGAGCGGGCTGGTCGGAAGCTACGAGGAGCTTTCTTGCGCAGATGAGGTCGAATGTATCAACAACACCGTCGGGCAAAATGTCTCCGGGTATATATTTGCCGCCCTTTGCGCCCTCGATAGCGGTACCTTCATCGGCGATCTTCACGTCGTCAACGTAGAAGTCGGTGGTTCCTGTAGCTGTCTCGACATAGATCGAGATGTCCGAAGCGCCTGCGGGAACTGTAAAGCACGGGTTTGTGAGCTGAGCCCATTCGCCCTTGATTATAGTTGCACTTGCAATTTTAACGTATTTTGTATCGCTTCCGTCGCTGTACTGCATTGTGAAGTGGTAGAGTGCAGTCTCTTTTTTGCCTGATTCATATTTTACGTTGGTGCTGAAACTGTAGGTGCTTCCTGCCGAAACGGTGCTTTCAAGGCTTATTGCCGCGCCGTTCCATGAATCGCTTCTGTTGGAGCAGTAGAGAGCTTTACTGCCTGCGAAAGCTGATTTAGAGGTAGTCTCTACAGAGGCGCCGCCTCTGCCTGTCCAGCCGTCTTCACCGCTCTCAAACGAGCAGCTCAGCAGATAGTTCGGAGCGTCGGTCTCTGCAAGAGAGGTCGCTGACGGTCCTGTCAATGCAGCAGTTACAGTCATTGCTGCTGCAGCAAGTGAGAGTAGTTTTTTCATTGGAAAATTCCCCTTTTCTATAATTTAACCCTTACGGGTCATACCCTTATATTTTTTATCTTTCTTCGGCATACTTTTTAATCCAATGTTTAAAAATAATAAATTGAAAACTTGTTATAACATAAATCTAATAATATTGTACCATGTACGAACAATTTTTTCAAGTCGTTTATTGCGCCCGACGCACCAAAAATTGCGGTGAGATGAGCAAAAAAATATCCCGCCTACTTGTTCGGCGGGATAAATAATGCTATTTCCAGCTTATCTCCGACAGCGTTATATCGTGCTCGGAGTTTGGTACGGCTTCGCTGACTTTTCCCATCAGGAACTTGATGTCCACGTCCATGTCCGTACCAAACGTGACCTTGAATGTGAAATCAGCGGGTTCTGTACCGACGATGACGCTCTCGTCAAGGTAGCGCTCATACTGCGAGTCCTCGACTGTGACCGTTATCGGGCGTTCTATGGTTGACTGAGCCTTGAAGCTGAGAGTGTGCTCCTCGCCCGCGGAGACGTGCTGCCCTTCGAGCAGTCCCATTACGCTGTAGGGCTTCTCTCCGACAGTGACGATGTGTGCGACGGAGCAGCCGTCCTTGTTGGTAAGCCCGGCTTCCGCGCCCTCGCGGTACAGCGAGAGAGTCGCCGAGGTCTGCGGTGTGGGAGCAAAGCTGTCGCCGTCCTTGCCGTACACGCGGACATAGTCGATGTCGAAGTGCTTCTCGCCGTTTGCGAAGGTGGCAGGGTCGGCGTAAATGCCGTCGATACCGTCGAAATGTCCGCCGACCGCGAGGTTGAGCAGGAGGTAGAAGTTCTGGTCGAACGGCGCGGGATATGCACGGTTGACGGAGTACCAGTCGGACTGCGTGCTGTAAAGGTCGTCATCTACGAACCAGCGCATCTCGTCTTTATCCCATTCGACGACGTAGGTGTGCCAGTTCTCCGTGGAGTCACTGCCTGTGAAATTGTAGTCGGCGGTGAGATACGTATTGTTCGGCCATACGTCGCCAAAGTGGATAGTGCCGCATATCTTCTCCGGAGTACTGCCCCAGCCCTCCATTATGTCGATCTCGCCCGATGCCGCCCAGCCGCCGTAGACGCTGTCCTCGGGGAGCATCCATATCGCGGGCCACAGGGACTTGCCGCTGTCGCAGCGGGCGCGCACCTCTATTCTGCCGCCGCAGGTCGAGAACTTGTGCTGCGAGCTCAACCGCGCGGAGGTGTACTCATAGCTGCCTTGGACGGTGTCGGCGTAGTTTTCCTTACGTGCGGCTATAGTGAGGACGCCGTCACTGACAGAAGCGTTTTTGTCTGTGTAGAACTCCTGCTCGTTGTTGCCCCAGCCGCTGGTGATGTAGTTGCCCTTGGAGTCGGTCTTCCAGTTGCCGAGCTCGAACGACCATTTATCGGCGTCAAGCGACTCGCCGTCGAATTCGTCGCTCCATATCAGCGTATAGCCCGAGCTCGTGACGGGCTTACCGAGTATGAAGTCGCTGAGGCGTCGGAGCTCCTCCTGTGAGGCTGTTTTACGTGCAGCGATGAGGTCGAAGGAGTCAACAACTCCGTCGGCGGTGTAGTCCATATCTATCGCGCAGAGAGCCTGCAAACAGGTCGCGGCTGTAACAGCGGCGAGCACGGACGCTGCCGCGGAAATAATCTTTTTTGGTGTCATAGTATCACTCCCGAATGATTTCTTTACAGTTATAGATTATCACACTTTGCGGTCTGTGTCAATCTTGTATATTTATCGCGGCGGTTCTATTGACTTTTTCAGTAAAAAAAGATATAATAATTTATAATAACGAATATTCGGAGGTGTTCTATGAAATTTCTTGAGTGCAGGAGCTGCGGCGCCTCAATGGTGATAGATCCGTCAGGCACGACAGCACATTGTCCGTACTGCCGCTCGCGGTACGTGCTCAACCACAGCGATACCGACTACTACCGCGATTTCTACGAGCGGATGAGAGGCTTTTTCAGGCTCTCCAAGGACGGTCAGGAGCGCCGTATCCGCGCCGACGAGCTGTGGAACAACGCCTCCGAGGAGGTATTTGAGTGTACCGATGGCAGAAAGATTGACATCAAGAGCCTTAACGTTTTTATGGACACTGACGCTACGGTCTATACTGCGAGGCAGAACATTATCTTCCGCTTCTCTCCGGGTAATATCGAAAAAGCCGACAAGTTCCGCAGGGCTGTATCATCGCTCGACTACCCGTCAGCCGACACAAAGAGCCTTTCCGACTTCTTTCCCACAATAAGCGGGGGCTTTGGGCTCGTTGACGGCTCTGCTCTTCTTGCTGTGAAAAAGACCGAGGACGAGTACCCGCTCCGATTGTTCGGCAAACTCGACGGCAGACAGACAGCCTGGATAGTCAGCCGACTTGAGAATCTCTGCTGTGTGCTTGAGTACAGCAGTATTGTACATACAAATTTCAGCATGGACGATGTGTACATCGACCCCTACGACCACATAGCCAGCATTTACGGCAGCTGGTGGAAGGCTGTGCCAAATAACACTACAGTCAACGGCGTGACATACACCACCCGTCACAACCTTACGGCTCTGCGTCAGATAGCGGCACAGGTGCTCGGTTTCGAGAGCGTTTCCGACGTCAGGGAATATGATGGCTTCCCCAAGCCGTTTGCCGACTTCCTGAGAAGCACTCCCGCGAGCAACGCCTACGACGATTTCGCGCATTGGGACGAGGTGCTCATACAGTCCTACGGCGAGCGTAAGTTCGTGACTATGGATACCGACGACGAGCAGATCTACGGAAAGAGGTAAGTCATGGGACGAGGAAGCTATACCGCGAGTGACTGGACGAAGCTGAGAAGCTCCTTCGGCAGCGAGCGCAGGGCTGAGAAGATATTCAAGTCGGGCAGCTCCGCGGATATACCGACAAACCTGAGCGGAGTGGTACGCGAGGCTCGCGACAACGAGGATTCGCTTGAATCCACGCCCGTTATCATCGGATTCGACGTCACCGCTTCGATGGGTTATCTCGCCGAGGAGCTCGCGCTGAATGCGCTGAACAAGGCAATAATGTACATCTACGATAATAAGCCCATACTTTACCCGCAGGTTATGTGCTGTGCTATCGGCGACTGCAAATCCGATAAGAAGCCCTTGCAGGTAACGCAGTTTGAGAGCGACATACGCATAATCAAGCAGCTGACGAGCCTTTATCTTGAGGGCGGAGGCGGTGGAAACGGCGGCGAGTCGTACAACCTCGCGTGGTACTTCGCGGCGAACCGCACGCATACCGACTGCTTCGAGAAGCGGCACAAAAAAGGAATACTCATAACTATCGGCGATGACTGCTGCCACAAGACGCTGACCCGCGGCGAGATAACCCGCGTATTCGGCGACACCGTCGAATACGACCTCTCGGACGAGGAGCTCTTAGCCGCCGCTGAGAAGCAGTACAGCGTTTTTCATATTTGTATTGATAAGGGAGCTCCCGAGGACGAGCGTATTTTCGCGGACTGGTGCTCGTTCATGCGCGGCAGGGTCGCCGCGATAAACAAGCGCGACATCTCGTGTCTGTCGGAGCTGATGTACGCACTTATTTCAGTAGCCGAGGGCAGGACTCCGAACGAAGCGCTCGGCTCGGTGGAGCAGCGTGCAGCCGAGACGGCGGCTAAGTCGCTTGCATACATAAACATAAAAAACAACGATACGATTTCATTCTGAGGAGGTTATTCAAATGGGAAGAGGAAGCTACAGTGCGGCTGACTGGAACAAGCTCAAAAACAGCAGGGGCATAAGCGCGGATTCTACAGCTGAGAGCTTATTCAGCGGCAACAAGGTCAACGAGAAGTATCTGCCGCAGTTCATAAATATGCGCGAGTCGCGCGACAGCGAGGATTCGCCTGAGTCCACTCCGATAATCATCGGCTTTGATTCTACAGGCTCTATGGGCTATCTTGCGGCTGAGATAGCGAAGAATTCGCTCAATAAAACAGCTACCATGATACTGGAGAAGCGTCCCGTCACCGACCCGCATATCATGTGCGCGGCATTCACCGATCCGCGTCCGCACACTCTATACCCACCGCTTCAGGTGACACAGTTTGAGGCTGATATACGCGTTGTCGAGCAGCTCCTTGAATTTGCGCTTGACGGCGGCAATCCCTACAGCTATGATTCGCTCGTGTGGTATTTCGCATTGAAGCATACCTCCACCGATTGCAACGAAAAACGCGGCAAGAAGGGCTTCATCTTCTGTATCGGCGACGAGGTCTGCGACAGCGGAAAGGGTGAGATACTCTCAGCAAAGAATATAGCCGAGGTCTACAATGACGAGGTCGAGGCGGGCTACTCGACAGGCAGACTTTTCAAGGAAACAAGCAAAAAATACAATATCGTACATATCATCACGGGATTCCGCACCAAAGAGGCTTTCAATACGTGGGAAAAGGTCGTTCCCGGAATAAA
>CAMHBN010000037.1 GCA_946183385.1 uncultured Ruminococcus sp. | reverse complement strand
AGCGGTGTTACCGTTGACGGCAAGAACGTAACGATAACAGCGGGCGGCGACTACATCTTCACAGGAACTGTCAGTGAAGGACAGATACGCGTGAATGTTCCCGGAGACGCGGACAATGTTACTATCGTTCTCAATGGCGTGGATATCTCCAATTCGACTGCTCCCGCAATATTCATAGAGGACGCCAAGCGCTGCACCATCAAGCCCAAGGAGGGCTCGGTCAACTACCTCAGCAGCGACTGCGAGAAGAAGGGAAACAAGGAAGCGGGCGCGATATTCTCGAACGATACAGTCAGACTCAAGGGCAACGGCACGCTGAATATCACGGCTACTGCGGCTCACGGTATCAACTCCGATGACGACGTTGTCATCGAGAGCGGTACATATAAGATAGATTCGCGCAAGTCGGGCATCATCGCGAACGACGAGGTAACCGTAAACGACGGCGATGTTACGATATTCGGCGGCACCAACGGTATCAAGGCTAAGAACGGCTCGGTCAACTTCAACGGCGGTACGATACATATCGCGGGCGGTACGAAGGAGGAGAAGCACTCCATTTACGCGGCGGTATTCAATTATACGGGCGGAACTGTTTTCGCTGCGGGCAACAAGTTCACAGCACCGAGCACATCGGCGACTCCTTATGTCGGATTCGGCTTCAAGAACGGCGGCACCGCTGACAGCAAGCTGACATTCTACGTGAACGGCAAGGAAGTCGGCACACTTACTCCGCACAAGGACTTTATGTCGGCGGTAATGTTCCTGCCTGACCTCAAGGAGGGCGACACCGTTTCGATTTCCGTGGACGGCAAGAAGTCTGAGGAGTTCACCGTCAAAGGCACAAAGAACGAGTTCACAGTTGCTTGAACGGACAATACAAGCCGCAGGGGCGTGTTCCCTGCGGCTTTTCTGCTGCCGCGGACTTCATTTTGTACATACAATTATTTCGATTTTTTTATCAAATTAAAAACAGACTTGAAACGGACTTAAAACAGTTAATGAACACCAAATTTATATTAATAAACGATGAACAAAAAGCAACATAAAACTTGTTAATGAAAAATTAACAATAAAAACGGCTGAAAAGCCTTGAAAAGTACACTATATTTCAGATGAGTGCATAAATGTATATTGCCAAGCGGATTCTTCTGCTATATAATAATATCAGCAATTGAAGAAAATTGGTATTCGGTATCAAGTACCCTCCCCTCTCATGTGCTTGATACTGGATATTAATTCAACTGCTCGCCATAGAAACAGAATTAGTTTTTTATTAAAACTAATCCCTTTCATTTGTAATTTTTTCATGTTTTCTATTCTCAATAACTTATTTTAACTATATCTATGGCTCGGTCCGACAGTGCTAAACGATTTTATATCGTATGGACCGCATTCGCACCTCGAAAGAGGTGCATCTTTTTACATTGTGAAACTTGCGTGAAAGATTATATAATCCGCTTGACAAATTATATAGACAATGCTATCATATAAGCAAAGGAGGCGGTACTGTGAAAAGAAGCGTTTACAGCCTCGTCCTGATGGACGACGTGATAAAAGCGGTCGATGAGCAGGCGTACAGGCTCGGGACGAGCCGCTCGAACCTCATAAATCAGATACTCGCGGAACGGCTGTCGTGCGTTACTCCCGAGATGCGTATGCGCGATATTTTCGGCTGCGTCGAGGAGTTCATCGGCAGCGCGATGCAGATACAGCAGCAGCGGTCGGCTTCGCTGCTGACAATGCGGACGGTGCTGGAGTACAAGTACCGCCCGACGATAAGCTACAAGGTCGAGCTCGAACGCGCGCCTGACAAGTACCTCGGCACGCTGAGGGTGCAGATACGTACACAGAGCGAGCGGCTCATCGAGCTGTTCAACAGATTTTTCCTGTACAGGGTGCAGGCGGAGAGCGCTCAGCTGGCGGCGAAGGGCTGGGAATATCCCGAGTGGGAGCTCACATCGGGCTGCTTCACGCGGCGGCTGCTCAACGCGGGCAAGGTCGCGGACGAGCAGGCAGGCGAGGCGATAGGCAGGTATATCGCCGACCTCGACCTCGCTGTAAAGACATTTTTTGCCGACCCGCGCGGCTTCGGAGCGGCTGCTCCCGAGCTTGAAAAAAGGTACGGACAAATGTTGAGAGAGTATATTGTGTAGGGGCGGATTTTGAGCCTGCACGGAACACCGAGGGCGGCGTTCCCTACAATTATTCCGACCGCGATAGCAGGCTGACCGTTTGTACAGAGTAAGCGAGCTTGCGAGCGTGCGGGGAGCCCCCGCGGGCGGTTTCGCGCGTAAGATAAAATGTGCGGTGGTTTTTCACCGCGATTGTTAATAATAAGGAGGATTTGGATATGAATGCAGAGAAATACACACAGAGAACCGTTGACGCTGTCAGAAAGGCACAGAGTATCGCCGTTATGCAGTCGAATAATGTCATCGAGCCCGTACATCTTCTCTCGGGTCTGATGAAGCAGGAAAACGGGCTCATTCCGCAGCTCATCAAGAAAATGAACATCGACGCCGATATCTTCGACGGCGAGATCGACAAGAAGATAAATATGCTCCCGAAGGTGACGGGCAGCGGCAGAAGCAGCAATATCGGCATTTCCGCCGAGGGCGACCGCGTGCTCACCACCGCCGAGTCCATCGCCGACAACATGAAGGACGAGTTCGTCTCGGTCGAGCACGTAATGCTCGCGCTCATCGACTGTAAGGACAGGGACGTGGAGAATCTGCTCCGTACATTTAATATTACACGCGACGGCTTCCTTTCGGCGCTGATGTCCGTCCGCGGCAACACCCGCGTCACCTCCGAGAATCCCGAGGATACCTACGACGTGCTCACCAAGTACGGACAGGAGCTCGTCGGACTTGCCAAGCGCAACAAGCTCGACCCCGTTATCGGGCGTGACAGCGAGATACGCAACGTTATCCGCATACTCTCGCGCAAGACCAAGAATAACCCTGTGCTCATCGGTGAGCCCGGCGTCGGCAAGACCGCTATCGCTGAGGGGCTTGCGCTCCGTATCGTGGCGGGAGATGTGCCCGACAGCCTGAAAGACCGCAAGGTCTTCTCGCTCGATATGGGCGCTCTCGTGGCGGGTGCGAAGTACCGCGGCGAATTCGAGGAGAGGCTGAAAGCCGTCCTCAACGAGATAAAGAACAGCAACGGACAGATCCTGCTCTTCATCGACGAGCTCCACACCATTGTCGGAGCGGGCAAGTCCGACGGAGCTATGGACGCCGGCAACCTCCTCAAGCCCATGCTTGCGAGGGGCGAGCTCCACTGTATCGGTGCGACCACGCTCAACGAGTACCGCCAGTACATCGAGAAGGATCCCGCGCTCGAAAGGCGTTTCCAGCCTGTTATGGTCGATGAGCCGACGGTCGAGGACACTATCTCCATCCTTCGTGGACTGAAAGAGCGCTACGAGGTCTTCCACGGCGTTAAGATAAGCGACAATGCGCTCATCTCCGCGGCTGTGCTATCGAACAGATACATCACCGACCGCTTCCTCCCCGACAAGGCGATAGACCTCATCGACGAGGCGTGCGCTACCATACGCACGGAAATGGATTCCATGCCGACCGAGCTCGACGAGATCAACCGCAAGATGATACAGCTCCAGATAGAGGAGACCGCGCTCAAAAAGGAGAGCGACTCCATCTCGCAGGAGCACCTCGCCGAGATTCAGAAGGAGCTCTCGGAGCTGCGCGAGAAGTTCAACGCGATGAAGGCGAAGTGGGAGAACGAAAAGAACGATATATCGTCCGTTCAGAAGCTCCGCGAGGAGATAGAGCAGGTAAACGGCGAGATTGAGCGTGCAAAGCGCGAGTACGACTTCAACAAGGCGGCGGAGCTCGAATACGGGCGTATGCCGGCGCTGAAAAAGCAGCTCGCCGACCTCGAGGCTCAGGCTGAGGAGGATATGAAGGGCGAGAAGCTCCTTCGTGACCGCGTAACCGAGGACGAGATTGCGAAGATAGTCTGCCGCTGGACGGGCATACCCGTGGCGAAGCTCATGGAGGGCGAAAAGGAGAAGGTCCTGCATCTCGGCGAGCTCCTGCACAAGCGCGTCATCGGTCAGGACGAAGCCGTTGAAAAGGTCAGCGAGGCGATACTGCGCTCGCGTGCGGGCATACAGGCTCCCGACAGACCTATCGGCTCGTTCATGTTCCTCGGACCTACGGGCGTCGGCAAGACGGAGCTAGCGAAGGCTCTCTCGGAGATACTTTTCGACGACGAGAAAAACATCATCCGTATCGACATGAGCGAATATATGGAGAAGTTCAGTGTGAGCCGCCTCATCGGAGCGCCTCCCGGATACGTCGGCTACGACGAGGGCGGTCAGCTCACCGAGGCAGTACGCCGCAAGCCTTACTCCGTCGTGCTCTTCGACGAGATAGAGAAGGCTCACCCCGATGTGTTCAATATATTGCTGCAAGTCCTCGATGACGGACGTATCACTGATTCGCAGGGCAGAACGGTCGATTTCAAGAACACTATTATAATATTGACGTCGAACCTCGGAAGTCCGTACATCCTTGACGGCATAGACGAGAGCGGCAACATCACCGACGAGGCAAGAGCGAACGTCGAGGCTCTGCTGAAAAAGCAGTTCCGCCCCGAATTCCTCAACCGTCTCGACGAGATAATCTTCTACAAGCCGCTGGCGAAGTCCGAGATAATGAACATCGTTGACCTCATGCTCGCGGACCTGCAAAAGCGCCTCGACGACAAGCACATACGTATAAATGTAAGCGAGGAAGCCAAGAATTATATCGTGGACTGCGGCTATGACCCGAACTTCGGCGCAAGACCGCTCCGCCGCTTCATTCAGAGCAAAGTCGAGACTCTCGTGGCAAAGAAGATGATACAGTGCGACCTCTCGGCGGGGGATGTCATCGACGTTGACCTCACGGACGGCGTTCTCACTGCCGAAAAGGGCTGAACGTGAGTCAGAAAAACAGCGTGGTTCCGACGTTTTGGAGCACCTGTAACGGGAAATAGCCAAAATCTATGGTCGATTTGGATAAAAAGCAGCCTGCATACAGCGTAGAATCGGTCGAAATGTCTTTTTTTCGCAAATTCCTTGACAAAACGAAACAAAAGGTATATAATGCATATATAAAATTTATAAAACGGAGGATACAGATATGACAAAAACTGAACTTATCAGTGTTGTTGCTGAAAAGACTGACTTCACAAAGAAGAACGCAGAGGCTGCTGTAAACGCAGTTATCGCTGCTATCACAGAATCACTCGCAAGCGGCGAGAAGGTTTCTATCGTTGGCTTCGGTACTTTCGAGGTTCGCGACAGAAAGGCTAAGCAGGTTATCAACCCCCAGACCAAGAAGATGATGACTGCTCCTGCTTCAAAGGCTCCTGCTTTCAAGGCTGGTCAGGCTCTCAAGAACGCTGTTAACAAGTAATCTAAACGGAGGTAATTATCATGGCTGATGTTAAGAAGACCGTAGATGCAGCTGCAGAGGTTAAGGCTACTGAGAAGGCTGCTGAGAAGAAGGTAGCCGAGAAGAAAGCTCCCGCTGCTAAGAAAGCTGCTGCTCCCAAGAAGGCTGCTGCTAAGAAGCCCGCTGCTAAGAAGGCTGCTGCTCCCAAGAAGGCTGCCGCTCCCAAGAAGGCTGCTGCTGCTAAGAAGCCCGCTGCTAAGAAGACTGCTGCTTCCGAGAACGTATTCGTTGAGTACCTCGGCGCACAGATCACTTCTGCCGAGCTTATCGCAAGAGCTAAGAAGGCTTCGGGCGTTAAGGCTCCCAAGACTGTAAATGTTTACGTTAAGCCTGAGGAGAACAAGGTTTACTTTGTTGTTGACAACAAGGCAGGCAGCTTTGATCTCGTTTGATTTGACTTAATACAGTAAAAGAGCTGTACGGTTTCGTACAGCTCTTTTTGTTTTTTGTGGAATATTTGCGGGACGCCGAGGGCGGCGTCCCTACATTTGTTTCGGTGGTTCGTCAGTATAATGACGGGCGGATAATATCCGCCCCTACAAGATTTAATACTGTATGCTCACTCGGTACTGTATCGGCGTCATTCCCACGACCATACTGAACTGCCGCAGGAAGTATTTGCTGTCGAGGTAGCCGCATTTCTCGGATATCTCGATGACGTTCAGCGTCGTGGTCGCGAGGTAATACTTTGCCTTCGCTACACGCGCGATTATGCAGTCCTTATGGAAGCTGATGCCGAAGCACTGCTTGAACACGCTCCTGAGGTAGCCCGTGCTTCCGGGGAAGAGGTCGTGGAGCGACTCGCTGTCGAAGGTCTCGGTCGGGCGCGAGTAGACGTAGGTGCGTATCTCCGCCATTTCCTTGTAGTGGCTGATGACCTTCTTCTCGGCGAGAGCCTTTGCCTTGATATCGGCTTCGGCGGAGCAGAGGTCGTATATCTGCTTGTACGGTATGCCCGAGCACTGCTCGCACACGCACACGAACGAATCCGAGCCGTAATAGCCCATATACTTCTTGTGCTGGAGCAGTATCGCGGAAACGCAGTCGGCGAGAAGCTCCGACGGAGCATTTCGCTGTACAACGCATACCAGCGTATTGTCGTTGATACGTCCGCATATATCGTGGTTTCCGCAGAACTCGTCGAGCGCACGCGACGCGTCGAGGACAGCCTTTATCCTTTCGTCGGTGTTTTCGATAGAGAGGCTCTCCTCGGAGAGGCATATCCTCAGCATGATGAAGTAGAGCTCCTTGTTGCCGTGCAGAACTGCCGAATTATAGGACTTTTCCAGTCCTGCGGCGTTGTACATACCCGTGAGGGTGTCACGCTGCTCGGAGAGGTTCTGACAGCTCGTGAGGTAGCGGATATCGTTCTTCATCCGCAGGAACTCGAGACATATCGAGACTGATTTTATCCAGTTGCGGAAGATGTCGTCATAAGTATCGGGACGGTCGTAGCGTATGATGATGTGTCCGAACATACGCTGACCGAAGAATATCGGGTTGAAGTAGTACACCGCAGGAGTCTGGCAGCGCGAGAATATCTCGCCGAAGTCGAAGCGGTGCACCTCAAAAGGAGAATTGTCGAGCCACGGCATGACCTCGCGGCAGGTCATAACGTCGGACTGCTCGGCTGTCGGGTCGTACCAGTTCGACTGGAGGCACAGAACGACGTTGTACGCATCGCGTATCAGCCAGTGGTATTTTCCGAGTATGCTGACGAATTCGTCGAGGTTCTTGCTTTCGGTTATCTCCTGATCGAGCGAGCTGAAGAGGTTCCACGCCTCGTAGACGCTCTTGACCTTGGCGTTGTTGAGTTCCACGAAATATTCGTTGAGGTCTTTTCCGCAGGGACAGCTGTCGCCGAGAATGAATCTGCCCTTGGGCGGCGTGAATTCGGGCTCGCCGGTGCCCTCGAGCCTGTCGTGTATCATCTCCACCGCACGTCTGCCGAGGTCGGCACGGTTACGCTGGTAGGTCGTGAGCAGGGGATAGTGCATCAGCCGCTTGTTTATGAATTCGTAGCCGATGACTGTGACGTCCTCGGGAACGCGGATATTATTGCGCCTGAAACCGTCAAGCAGACCGTAAGCCATATAGTCGTTGGCACACGCGACAGCCTGAGGAAGCGGCAGCAGCCCGTCCGCATATTTCTGCGCGAGCTCTTCGCCCGATGTCATCCAGAAGTCGCCGTAATGAATCTTTTTTTCGTCCACGGTTATCCCGTGCTTGCGCAGCGAGCGTCTGTAGCCGTCGGCACGCTTGCGTGAGAGCGTGAGGAAGTCGTTGCCCGAGAGGTAGTCGATATTTGTCAGACCGTGCTCGTCGATGAGGTGGTCTACTACCTTTTCGGTATCGTCCTCATCGCTGGTGTTGATGAAGGTGAATTTCGAGTTCCTGAACTCCTCAAGGTGAGCACCGAGTATCATCATCGGCACGTCCTTCGTGAGCATGGAGTTTGCGATAGCCTCGCGTATCTGCTCATTCACGAACGATTCGGAAATAAGTATCACAGCCGATATCTGTTCCGACTGCACGAGCTCGTATATCTTGTTCTCGCACTGAAGAGCGTTCACGCTTATATTCGGATTGTATATGTTTGAGAGCACAGCGGTATCGTAGCCGTACTCCTGCGCCCTTTCGACGATGCCGTGCAGTATCTGTCTCTGCTCAATACTGTTAGCCTCGGCGGCGACGACGCAGATGATCGGTCGCTTAGGTTTATTCATTTTACTTGACCTCCCCGGTCGCTTGTCCGCCAATCGCGGAACACATCCCGTTTGTCACATTTTCAACAGTGATTTTATTCACCTGAACCGTCATAAATGAATGTGACTATACTCATTATAAGATAAACAGGTCAATATGTCAATACTTTTTTGTTATAAAAGCATAAAACGTCAGTGGTTTTGTCCACCTTAACTGCGTATTGTGGGTTTACGCTGTTTTAATATTAACGTATAATGAATATATCATAATTAAAATGCAATTAATATGCAGTATAATATGTCAGGGAAATGGGAAATTTTATTTTAAGGAGGAATCGATCATGAGCAGGATAAAATCGCTCAAATCGGTGCTTGCAGGTATCTGCGCGGGAGCAATGGCATTTTCAGCCGTTTCCGTAATACCCGAGGGCACATTCACCAAGGAGCTTGACGCAAATGCGGCAGGCGCCTGCACAGTCAACACGACCAAGACCTACCAGCGCATCCGCGGCTTCGGAGGCATGAACCACCCCGAGTGGCAGAGTGTCAACCTTACAGCCAACACCACGGGAGACATGACAGCCGAGCAGGTACAGACAGCTTTCGGTAACGGCGCAAACGAGCTCGGACTCACCATTCTCCGTATCTTCGTAAGCGACCAGCAGAGCGCGTGGAACAACGCTATCCCCACGGCTCAGAGAGCTCAGAAGCTCGGCGCTACGGTATTTGCTACCCCGTGGAACCCTCCCGCTTCCATGAGAAGCAACGGTTCGGGCGGTCCGAGAGGCGGTCAGTACGTACTCAACAACGGCGCCGAGGCTCAGTACGCAAAGCACCTCAATGACTTCGTAAAATTCTGCGAGGGCAAGGGCGTTACCCTCAATTCCGTGTCCGTACAGAACGAGCCCGACTGGTCGGGCGAGTGGACATACTGGGCACCTTCACGCTGTGCATCCTTCCTCGCTAATTACGGTCCGTCCGTAACAGCAGGTACGAGCGCAAAGATGATGTCGCCCGAGAGCTTCAGCTACAGCAAGGACTACTATAACGCTATCCTCAACGATTCCAAGGCATTCGCGAACTGCGATATGTTCGGTACTCACTTCTATGGTACACAGCGCAGTGCTATGGACTTCCCCGCACTTGAGAACTGCGGCAAGGAGATATGGATGACCGAGGTTTACGTTCCGAACTCGGACAACAACTCAGCCGACCGCTGGCCAGAGGGCGTAAAGGTAGCCGAGAATATCCACAACGCGCTTGTTGTCGGCAATATGAACGCTTATGTTTGGTGGTATGTACGCCGCCAGTACAGCTTCCTGTGGGACAACGGCAAGATATCCAAGAGAGGCTACGCAATGGCGCAGTTCTCGAAGTGGGTACGTCCCGGCGATGTACGCGTTGACGCAACAGAGCAGCCGAATACGGGCATACTCGTATCGGCTTACAAGCACAGCGACACTCAGGCAACAATAGTTGCCATCAATAACGGCAGCGGAGCTGTCAGCCAGCAGTTCAACCTCAGCGGCAGAACTATTTCGGGCATCGACGGCTACAGAACATCAGGCAGCGAGAATATCGCGAAGATAAGCGGTCTTTCGGGAAGCGGCAGCTCGTTTACGGCACAGCTCCCCGCCAACAGCGTATCCACATTCGTTGTAACGATGTCCAGCGACGGACAGGCTCTCCCCGAGGATCCCGACCAGCCCATCGTCCGCGAGCCCATCACTCCCGACGCTAACGGCTACTACTACCACGACACATTCGAGGAGAACTCGAACGAGTGGGAAGGCAGAGGCGGCGCTACCGTTTCTACGGGCGGCACAGCTTATGCAGGCAGCAAGGCTCTGACAGTTTCCGACCGCGGCAGTGCATGGCACGGCGCAATGAAGTCCCTCGACGCGACGACCTTCAAGGCAGGTCAGGAGTACAGCTTCAGCGTTGCGGCTTCGGGCTCGGGCAACATGATGCTCTCGCTCCAGTATACGAACGCAAGCGGTGAGACTCAGTACGACCACATCGCAAGCGGCGAGTCCAGCGGCGACTACGTACAGCTCGCTAACACGAATTACAAGCTCCCCGAGGGTTCGGGCTACATACTCTACGTCGAGACAGAGTCGGGTACGGACAACTTCTCCATCGACGAGGCTATCGTTGCAAAGGCCGGCACCAAGATCGACGGTCCTGCGCCCGCAGCAACAACGACAACTCCCGCGGCTACAACAACTCCCGCAACTACTCCTTCATCGGATGTACTCTACGGCGACGCCAACCTCGACGGAAAGGTTACTATCGCTGACGCTACAGCTATCCTCCAGTATGTTGCAAACAAGGACAAATACAAGCTGAACGATAAGGCTCTCGACAATGCTGACGTTTACCTTAGAGGCGACGGCGTTACATCAAGGGACGCTCTTTCAATACAGATGTACGACGCTTCCATATTGGATAAGCTTCCTGAAAGCTACAGCGAGGGTTATGTTGAGACTACAACAACCACAACAACGACCACAACAACAACCACAACAACGACCACAACAACAACTACTACAACAACGACAACTACTCAGCCGGTCGTTAATCATCTCTCAATGAAGGACTTCACAGCTCAGGTGGCTTCCAAGATAGCCGAGAAGGAGCCCGATTCCGCAAATCAGTCCAAGGGTGGCGTTACCTACGGCGAGATACAGAACAAGTCATACTATTCAAATGTCTGCAAGAGAAACAAGAAGTACAACGTTCTCCTGCCTCCCAACTACGATAAGAACAAGAAGTACCCTGTAATGTATATTCTCCATGGTTACTGGGAGAATCCCGACAGAATGCTCACTAAGGGCAACGCTGTGATGCATACCCGCGAGATGCTCGGCAATGCTATCGCAGAGGGCGCTGCTAAGGAAATGATCTGCGTATTCCCTGATGTTTACTCAAGCGCTACTCAGGACGGCTGCTCGGCTATGGATAACAACAACAACGCTGCTTACGACAACTTCATCAATCAGCTTACAAAGGACCTCATGCCCGAGATCGCAAAGAACTACAGCGTTCTCACAGGCAAGGACAACACAGCTATAACAGGCTTCTCCATGGGCGGACGCGAGTCACTCCTCATCGGAATGAAGATGGCTGATCAGATCGGCTACATCGGCGCTATCTGCCCCGCTCCCGGTGTTACGGGCTCGTTCAAGTGGGATAGCGGCAAGGAGCCCTACTTCCTGATGATAACAGGCGGAAGCAACGACACAGTTGTTTACGATAACCCCAAGAATTATCACTCCAACTTCGAGAAGAACGGCGTTCCTCACGTATGGCACTATGTAAACGGCGGTTACCACGGTGACAACTGCATCAGAGCTCACCTCTACAACTTCTTCCGCATAGCCTTCCAGAACTAATCTACAGTAATACTTCCTTTCAGTTCATAAAAATACGGCTGTCGGGTTTATCCCGGCAGCCGTATTTTGCTGTTCAAAGCAATAACGCGCGGAATGATTCCGCGGGCATTGCAATTACGGAACGGCAGAAGGGGACGCTCTCCTTCAGAGCGTCCCCTCTCTGAAAACAGCTCACTGGGCTGTTTTCAGATTCA
>CAMHBN010000036.1 GCA_946183385.1 uncultured Ruminococcus sp. | reverse complement strand
TAAAGTAACGTTGCTATAAAATCCCAGTTTATACCTTTCGGAACCTCTTTTCCGATATTACTGTAATATCCGTCCATATCCTCCGCCCACGCTGTAAGCGAATCCAAATAATCTCTTACAGACAAATCCCGTATCATAGGTATGTAAAGCCGCATGAATCCGATAAAATCTTCTCTGCTTTTGATTTTGCCCAATATTTCTATAGGATTATCCATACTATCACCTCTAAATTCTGATTTATCTTAATAAGTGTCATTCGCGGAATCACACTCCCGCACTGAAAAGAGTAAGCAAGCTTGCGAGCGACAGCGCGAACCGCGCCGCCGCCCGCTTGGCGGCAAATTCCGATTTATCTTATAACACAAAAGGACTATTTTTTGAGCAGCCATTCGGTCATAACGCGTCGGCAGTCGAGCTCGAGCTTATCGTCGAGCGGTGCAAGCTCCACGTGCGAGACGTTCCTTCTGTCGAGGCAGTAGCCGATGATATAGTCCGAAATCTCGGGGTTTTTCGAAAGGCACGGACCGTGCATATAGGTCGCGATGACGTTTTTCTCGAAGTAGCCTTCAAACCGGCTTTTCGAGCAGTTTCCGTTTCCGCAGAGCACCTCGCCGAGCGGAGTTTTCACGTCCTGCGTCTGACCGCCGTGGTTCTCGAAGCCGACCACGTCCACGGTCGCGCCCGTGAAGTCGGTGCGTATCACGACATTGCCGATACAGCGTTTTTTGCGGCTCGACGGAGCAACGGTGTAGTAGTCAAACAGACCCAGTCCCGCAATTTCGTTGCCGTCGGCGTCGCGGTAGTATTTGCCCATGAGCTGGTAGCCTCCGCAGATGAGAAAGAGGAAAGTCCCCTTCTCGTAGGCGGCTTTGATGCCGTCCCTGCATTTGAGCAGGTCGGCGGAGATGTGCTGCTGCTCGAGGTCAGCGCCGCCGCCGATGTAGATGACGTCATAGCTGCCAAAATCGGGCATAGCCGAGTCTATGGAATACTTGTCGATAACGCAGTTTATACCGCGCTTTTCGCAGCGGTACCTGATAATTTCCATATTGCCGCCGTCGCCGTAGAGGTCGAGCATATCCGCATACATATGGAGAATCCTTATCTCACTCATCGCACTTACCTCCGTTGCTCGAAATATAGCGCTTCAGCGCGGCGCGCGTGGGCTGGACGGCGGTGTAGTTCGCGATGACGAACTTGCGTCCCTCCGTGGAGGCGAGCTCCGCCACAGCCTCGTCGAGGTCGGGGCGCACGACGATATTCGCAGCGTCATAGCCCGAGCACTTAATGCGCACGGCGATGTCGTAAGCGCGCGTACCCGATGTAACTACGCGGGTGACGCGCTCGAAAATGCTGAAATTGATGTCCCATATCCACGACACGTCGAGACCGTCCGCGACGTTGTCGTTGAGCACGAACAGGAGCTCCTTTTCGCCCTTCATCTCGTTCATCACGCGGAGGGTCATATTTGCTCCGACGGGATTTTTCGCGAGGTTGAGGGTGGTGAGCCTGTCCCCGAGCGTGAACGTCTCCATGCGCCCGTTATTGACGGTGTAGTTGGAGATTACGTTGTCGGTGACGCACTGCTCGATTCCGTAGAGCTTCGCCACCGCCGCGACCGCGGTCATATTGTAGACGTTGTAGATACTGTTGAGCTTGGGCGAGTATTCGTGCCCGTCAACCGTAAACACAGGCTTTTCGAGGTCAATGCCGCCCGCCGTGACGTAGGGATCGTAATTGCCGAAGCCGCACTTCGGGCAGGCGAATCTGCCGATGTGCGAATACTGGTAGAACTCGTACACGAGCGGCTCGCCGCAGAACGGACAGAACCTTCCCTCGGACGCCTCGAAGATCTTCTCGGTCGCGAATGCGTATCTGTCCGCGCGGAAGTATTTGACATTCTGACTGCTCGGATTAGCTTTGCCGAGACGTGCGGTATTCGGGTCGTCGCCGTTGAGAATGAGGTTGCCGCCGAAGGTCTTGCAGAAGCCGTTTATCTTCTGTATAAGCGTCTCCATCTCGCCGTTGCGGTCGAGCTGGTCGCGGAAGAAGTCGAGCACCACGAGCGTCTCGAGCTTCAGCTGCGAGTACACCACGGGTACGTGGCTTTCGTCCGTTTCGAGAATGAGATAGTCGGCGTTGACCTTGCCCGCGCCGTCGCAGTGGCGGAGCAGGAGGGAGCAGATACCCGTGTCGAGGTTGTTGCCCTCCTTGTTGATGATTATCTTCTTGCCGCTTTGCTCGAACAGCTGAGCCACGCAGTTTGTGACGGAGGTCTTGCCGTTCGTGCCTGTTACGGCGATTATCGGGCAGTCCACCCTGAACATCTTGCAGCATTTACCGCTTGTGAGGTGCCACAGTACAATGCCCGGCAGATTGCCCGCGTTGCGCCCGAGGAGGCGCAGTACGCCGACGATAATTTTACCTATGAGTATGAGAAGTCTGTTCAATTTATCGCTTCTTTCGTTTAAATTGCCGCTGTAGGGGCGGATATTATCCGCCCGCAAACGGCACATATCTGACGGGGCGATGTAGGCATCGCCCCCCTACATTTATTCGGTATAGCTTATTCTTCCGTCCTCCGAGAACTCCACAAATCCGCGCTTCTTAGCCTCGCGAATGCCGAGCGAAACGGCGGTCTCTATAGTGGGAGTCACGCGCGTGAAGCCGAAGAGGTGAGCTGTCTCGCGGATAAGGTCGTCGCGGAGCATAGCTATCTGCTCGGACATTATCAGCTTGATACCGGCGGCTATCTCCTCGGGAGCGATCTCGTCCATCGAGCGTCTGTCCTCGTCGGAGCAGTTCGCGCGGCAGATATCGTAGCTTGCGGGAGTCTGGTCGGGCAGCCACAGGAAGTCGTTCTCACCCGCCTTGGTAACGACAGCGCCGCACTTCTCTATCGCGGAATCGGCAGTCGCCTTGGTGTTGGGAGTAGTCCTCGCCACGCCGAAGCACGCGAACAGCTTCTTCGTTAGAGCCGTCCTGCTTACGGGAGCCTCAGCTGCGAGGATATCCTTGACGCACTTGATTATCTTGACCTCGCCCGTCTCGTTGAAAGCCTCGCTCTTGCCGTATTCCTTGACCTTGAACGGCTTGAACTTTTCACATCTCTCGGCGAGCGGACTTACCTCCTCGGTCTCGAAGACGAGCTCCTGCTTCTGCGGCTTGGGCTCGTCCCTGACAGCCTCTGGAGGCGCATTTCTGCGCTCGATTATCGCGGCAATTTCGTCCTCTATCTTCTTGATGACCTTGTCCTTGTTGTCGAGCCAGTCGAGGATATAGACGTTCATCGTGTTCCAGCCGAGACCGCGCAGAACCGACGACTGCGAGAGGTGCCTGTCCTTGGCGGTGCCGTTTAAGTAGTTGGACTTGGTGCCGCAGTTTATGCCGAGTATGTACTTCGTGGTATCCTCGGGGGCGGCGACTGCAACGTCAATCTTGAAGTCGGAGCAGCCCACCGCAGTATTAGCTGTGTAGCCGTGCTTGCGGAGCTCCTCTGCGAGTACGCCGCTGAAATCGGCAGTCTTTGCGGAGGTGTTGCCTCTTACGGCGAGAGCGCTCCTGCCCTTGGCTGCGAATTCGAGGAAGCCTTTAAGTCCCTCCACGCCGTCGGAGCGTGTGCGCGAGAGGTCAATCATCTCGGGAGTGATGACGGAGAACACTATCATCTGGCACTTCGAGCGCGATATCGCGACATTGAGACGTCTCCAGCCGCCGTCGCGGTTGAGAGGACCGAAGTTCATGCTGACCTTGCCCTCCTTGTCGGGACCGTAGCCGATAGAGAACATGATAACGTCGCGCTCGTCGCCCTGAACGTTTTCGAGATTCTTGATTATGATTGGCTCGTACTGCTCATTTGCCCACTGCTCGAGCTCGGGGCGCTCTCTGAACGCGTCCATGAGCATATCGTCTATGAGGTTCTGCTGAGGCTGGCTGAACGTAACTACGCCGATACTGAGCTTGCGCAGCTTCGGGTCTTCAAGTCTGCGGGAAATCTCGTCCACGATAGCCTTAGCCTCGGCTTTGTTCGTGCGTGTGGAGCTCTTGTCGTAGAAGCCCTCGACGTGAACCCAGCTGACCTCGGAAATCTGGTCGTCGGGCGACGGGAAGGTGAAGAGCTTGTTGTCGTAATACTTGGCGTTGCTGTAGGCAATGAGGCTCTCATGCTGCGAGCGGTAGTGCCAGAGCAGATGCTCCTGCGGCATCGAGAGTGCGAGGCAGTCGTCGAGCACGCTTTCGAGGTCTTCCTTACGTTCTCGCCGCGTGCGATAGCACCGACGGCCTCGCAGGTCGGGAGCTGTGAAGCCTCGTCGAAGATGACGAGGTCAAATTTCGGGTACGAAGGGTCGATGTACTGAGCGACGGATATCGGGCTCATCAGCATAACGGGACACATCCTGCGCAGGAGGTTGGGTATGCTGTCGAAGAGCTTGCGTATGGACATCATGCGTCCGTTGCTCTTTATCGCTTTTTGCAGTATGCCTATCTCGGAGCTTGCCGCCGACTGTCCCGCCGCGGGTATCTTCGCGGACAGTTCTGCGACGAGCTCATTTATCGTAAGGGTCGAGAACTTGTCGAGCACCTCGCCGTACTTGCGTATCGTCTCCTCGAACAGCGTGCCCTGGAACTTCGAGAGCACGGGACTTGCGGAGATAGTCGATGTCACCACGGCGCGGCAGAGGTCGCAGTCGAAGCCGCCGAGCAGCTCATTCGGGCGAACCTTGCCCGCGAGGAAGTTGTCGGCTACGTTGCCGATACCGAGGCTTGTGAGCTCGTTGCATATCGTGACGATACCCGTCCACTCCTTGAGCTGCGGGAGGGCACCGATAACGCTGTCAGCCTGAGCCGAAGCGTTTGCAGACCAGTCGCCCGCACTGCCGAGGTCGGGCGTGAGCGCGAATTCGCTGCCGAGTGCGGACACCTCCGCTCCGAGCTGTGCATAGTCAGCGGAGAGCTTATCAGCCGCCGCCTTTGAAGCTGTTTTTGCGGTCGGGTCGCCGTAGCCCGTCACAAGCGTCTGCGCGAGTCCGGACTTCTCGTCCGCACTCAGCGGAGCCGCCGCCAGTCCGCCGCGGAGCTTATCCGACAGCGCAACAGCCTTTTCTATCATATCCCAGTCGGAGTTCTCACCCTGCCACAGCGCGCCGAATACCGCCGTGAGGTCGGGCTGAGCGTTGATGACATCATTGCTGAGCGCACCGAGCTGATTCAGCTTCGCGTAGTGACCCTCTATGTTCTGCTTCGTCACGGTCGCGGGCGATTTTGCGTGCGCCGCGAGCTCCTTGACGAGCTTGTTAGTGCCGAAGAGCTTGGGCAGGAACCACTTGCTCTGCGCGGTCTTCCAGTTGACGAGGGCACCGCTCGCGTCATAAGCGAGAACGGACGGCTCGAACTGACCGAGCACCTCCGCCTTGAGCGCGCGCTGCTGACGTCCCGAGGCAACGAGCTGTTCAGCTGCCGCCCTTCGTAGCTCCCAGTCGCTCCCCGTGAGTATCTGCGGGAGGATATACCCCTCGGAGCAAGCTTCCGTGATGAGATCGGCGGCGGACTTGCACTGCTCGTAGCTGAGGCTCTCCGAGCCCACAGCCGCGCAGAGCTCGCCCTTATGAGCTCCCGCCGCCGCAAGTGCGGACTTGAACTTGCCGAGCTTGCTTTCGAGCCTGCCGCGCGTATCGGGAGTGCAGTCCGTGAGACGGCAGCAGGTGAGGGGAGTAGCGGTCACGTCGCCGAATTCCTTGCCCGCCGCAGCAAGGCGTTCGAGCTCGCCTCGCCACTTCGAGTAGGTATCGGCGTTCATGGCGTCGATCTGCGTCTGCGTGAAGCTGAACTTGCCGCCATAAGGCTTGAACTGCTCGTACTTCACCGCCGCGTCGTACAGCGACATACCGCACGGGCGCACCTTGTGAATCTCCGACATCGTGTCATTGAGCTCGGCGCGGAGCTCGGATATCTTCTGAGCCTGAGCCTCGAACTCGGCGGGAGTCTTCACTCTGCCGACGTTGAGGGTATCCTCGAGCTGTTTGAGCACGGCACGCTTCTGAGCCTTGTTCGAGTGGAGCTCAAGGCAGAACGGTCCGAGGCCTATCTTGTTGAGACGCTTCTCCACGACCTCGAGAGCCGCCATTTTCTCGGCAACGAAGAGGACGGTCTTGCCGTGGTGGAGAGCGTTAGCTATCATATTGGTTATCGTCTGCGACTTGCCTGTTCCGGGAGGTCCGTGCAGTACGAAGCTCTTGCCCGCATTTGCGGCGTACACAGCCGCCAGCTGTGACGAATCGGCGGCAACGGGCACGGCGAGGTCGGCGGGAGCTACCTTGTTGTCGAGGTCGAGCGGCGTCATCGAGATGTCGCCCTCCTCCCACTCGGTCCTGCCCGAGATGAGGCTTGCCACGACCTTGTTCTCCGCGAGCTCATCGGCGCGGTTGCGGATATCGTTCCACATTATGAAGCGGTTGAAGGAGAACTGCCCGATGAAGGCGTACTCCTCGATATCCCAGCGCGAGCGCGCCATAATGCCCTGACGTATGGTGCTGAATATGAGCGGCAGGTCAACGCCGTTCTCGTCCATGGGCACGGGGTCGAGACCCTTTATGTCAATGCCGAAGAACTGTCTCAGCATTTCGAGCGCGGTGATGTTGACCTGAGTCTCCTCGTCGCGCACCCTTATGGAGTAGGACTTGTCCTGCACCTTGCGGTTGATGTCGATGGGCACGAGCACCAGCGGAGCATACCTTGCCTTCTCGCTCTTGTCGGTCTCGAACCAGCGCAGGAAGCCGAGCGCGAGATATATCGTATTCGCGCCGTTCTCCTCAATGCTGACCTTAGCCTGCCTGTGGAGCTTCTTCATTATCTTGTCGAGCTCCGCATCGCTGATGAAGGTGCGGAGACGGCGGCTCTTGAACTCTGATTCCGCGACGGCTTCTATCTGAGTTTTATCGTTTTCGGTCTCGAATATCTTGCTGTCAGCCATCTGGAACGACATATCGTTCGGCACGGCGCAGACCTTGAACTCCTCGCCCGTGGAGATGACGTCCTCGAGCTGACCGAGGTCGCTCATCATAATCTGCACGTTCATAGTGGACGGGCGGAAATTGAGCAGGCTGTTGCGGAGGCTTAGGTCGAGGAGCTTGCGCTCCCACACCATCTGCTTTGTGACCTCGCGTGGCTCGCCGTCCTGCGGGATATCGCCGATGATGTCCATCTCCGAGGGGGCGGAGGTGATATCGCTCCTCTTGCGCTCGCCGTAGTCAACGGCTTTGAACGTGCCGTCCTCGCATACACGCGCGGGCATGGGACGGATACCGCCTGCTCTCGTGCGGGTGACATCTATGGCAAAGTTGAAGTCGTCGAAGGATTCGAGGTGAGCGGCAGCGTGAGTTTCAGCCGCGTCAAAATCAACGCCCTTGCCTGCGGTGAAATCGGTGCATTCGACCACGCTCATCGCGTTCACGCCTTTGGCGATACGCTTGGAAATGGCGGAGACGTCGTACTGGAGGCAGTCCGAGAAGGTCTCGTTTATGAGCCAGCAGCCCGCGAAGGCATGACCCTTGACGATGAACAGCAGGGGATTGAGGTCTATCGCCTCGAGGCACGCGCAGTACAGCACTGCAAGGTCAATGCACGTACCGCTTTTGCCCGTGAGTACGTCCTCTGGCAGGCGCACGCGCTGAGCTGTCTCATAGCTTGCGGGCGGAGCCGTATATGCGATGTTCTGCTCCTGCAAAGCAGCGTATATCGCGCCCATCTGCATTTTCACGATGTTGGGGTTGCGGTCCTGATAGCCCGTGAACGAGGGCGAGCCGCTCCACTTCTGCATATATTTGCCCGCCTCGGCGACAATTTCTTTCACCTTCGGGTGGTTCGGAGTGATAAACGCGCCTATCATTTCGGGCATGAAGAGCACGCCCGTCCACTGGTCGTAGGCGAGGAGCTCGATTGTATTCACCTGCGAGGCGATGACCTCGCCGTCCTTCACGGCTTCAACGGTCACGCTGCCGACCATTTTCTCGGTGAGACTGAACAGGTAGTTGGCATTGAGGACGATGTTCACGGGAGCTATCTCCGCGGGACGCGAGGGCAGGAGATCGGTCGGGAGCGACTCGAACGGCTTCGCGAACTCGGGCTCGAAGCTTATCCTGAGCTTCACGGAGGGGATAGTCTCGCCGGTGTTGTTGGTGAGGGTGATATTGCGGAAAACGGGCACATAGTTCTGCTGCATGGCAAAATTTATCTGCTTGGTCATACTTCCGCCGAAGGTGATGATGTTGTCCATATCAAGCTCCGTTCCGCCCGAAAGGGCTGAAATTTTCATATACTTTATTATTATAGCATATATCGACACGCATTACAATATAAATACGAAAAAATTTTCACATTCCATGTAGGGGCGGATATTATCCGCCCGTGCCATTACTTCCGTGCAGGGGGCGGCGTCCCGCCGCCTGCCCGATATTGCTAACACTTCGGGCGTCGTGCCGTTGACTTTTCGGGCGGATTATGGTAATATAGGTTTATACATATCCTGCAATAAGAGGTGCACTATGGAACAGAAAAAGATAGACCGCATAAACGAGCTTGCGCGCAAGTCTAAGGCAGAGGGACTGACGGAGGCAGAAAAAGCCGAGCAGACCGAGCTCCGCAACGAGTACCGTGCATCGGTGACGGGCAATCTCCGCGCACAGCTCGAGCACACGTACATAATGACTCCAGACGGGAAGAAGCGCAAGGTCGGCGGAGGTAAGAGAAAATGACGGACAAGGAGCTTTTCGGTGCGGCTGTGAAGGCTGCGGCGAATTCATACAGCCCGTACTCGCATTTTCGCGTGGGAGCGGCACTTATGGCGGCAGACGGGCGCATATTCACGGGCTGCAACATCGAGAACGCGTCGTATTCGCTGACGAACTGCGCCGAGCGCACAGCCGTGTTCAAGGCGGTATCGGAGGGCGTGACGCAGTTCAAGGCGATCGCGATAGCGGGCAGTTCCACGCGCGATTTCACGAAGCCGTGTCCGCCGTGCGGAGCCTGCCTGCAGGTGCTGAGCGAATTCTGCGGCGACGACCTCGTGGTGATACTCTCGAACGGCTGGTTCAAGCTCTCGGACTTCCTGCCCATGCGATTCACGCTGTGACTGTAGGTGCGCATTCCGTGCGCCCGTTCAGAACCGAAACTGCGGGCGAGCGGAACTCGCCCCTACAATTCGTTTTTTCAAACAAATCGAAAAGGTGTATATATGGACTTAAAACAAAAAATCGAGAAGCACCTTCTTGAGGTGCAGAAGCCCTCGCGCTACATCGGCGGCGAGGTCGGGAGCGTGATAAAGGACAAGTCAAAGGTGGACGTCCGCTTCGCTTTCTGCTTCCCCGACACGTATGATATCGGGATGTCGCACCTCGGCATGAAGATACTGTACTCGCTGACAAATTCGCGCGAGAACTACTGGTGTGAGCGCTGTTTCGCGCCGTCTGAGGACTTCGAGCAGATAATGCGCGAGAATGATATCCCGCTCTACGCGCTCGAATCCCTCGACCCGATACGCGATTTCGACTTCATCGGCTTCACGCTCCAGTACGAGCTCTCGTACTCGAACATACTGAATATGCTCGACCTCGCGGGGATACCGATATTCGCGAAGGACAGGACTCCCGAACTGCGTCAGATAGTCATGGCGGGAGGTCCGTGCGTGTGCAATCCCGAGCCGCTTGCCGACTTCTTCGACCTCTTCGTGCTCGGCGAGGGCGAGGAGGTAAATCTCGAGCTCCTCGACCTTTACCACAGAATGAAGCAGGAGGGCGCAACAAGGCTGGAATTCCTGCGAGCAGCCGCACAGATAGAGGGCGTATACGTGCCGCAGTTCTATCACTTCAGCTACAAGGAGGACGGCACGATAGACCGCCTCGACGTCGACGAGGGAATACCGACCACCGTGAGAAAGCGCATAATCCGCGACTATGACAAGGTCTACTACCCCGACAACTTCGTCGTACCGTTCACGGAGATAGTCCACGACCGCGTATCCGTGGAGGTGCTGCGCGGCTGTATACGCGGCTGCCGCTTCTGTCAGGCGGGCTTTATATACCGCCCGTTCCGCGAAAAGACGGCGGACACCATATTCGCGCAGACTAAGGCTCTGTGCGAGAACACAGGCTACGACGAGGTATCGCTCGCGTCGCTGAGCACGAGCGACCACTACGATATCGACAATATGCTCACGAAGCTGATAGATTACACCGCGGGCGAGCGTATCAACCTGTCGCTGCCGTCGCTGAGAGTGGACAACTTCTCGGAGTCCCTGCTCAACAAGATAAAGAAGGTGCGCAAGAGCGGGCTTACCTTCGCGGCAGAGGGCGGCACACAGCGCCTCCGCGACGTCATCAACAAGAATGTCTCCGAGGAGGAGATAATGAACACCTGCCGTATCGCCTTCGAGGGCGGCTACAGCAGCGTCAAGCTCTACTTCATGATGGGACTTCCCACCGAGACGGACGAGGACATCGTCGGCATAGCGGAGCTCGCACAGCGCATTGTTGACCTCTTCTACAGCATAGAGGACAGACCTCGCGGCAAGGGGGGAGTGCAGGTCTCGGTGAGCTGCGCCACCTTCGTACCAAAGCCGTTCACGCCGTTCGAGTTTGAGCCGCAGGACACCCGTGAAATGGTCGAGCACAAGCAGAAGCTGCTGCTGGGCTCGACGAAGAGCAAGAAGATAAAGATAAGCTACCACGACCCGAACGTAAGTATGCTCGAGGTCATACTCGCGAAGGGCGACAGAAGGCTGTGTCCCGCGATATACGCGGCATGGCAGAAGGGCTGCAAATTCGACAGCTGGGAGGAGCACTACCGCTTCGACAAGTGGCTGGAGGCGTTCGCGGACTGCGGCATAGACCCGTCCTTCTACGCGAACCGCCGCTTTGAATACGACGAGATAATGCCGTGGGATCACCTCGACTACCTCGTGGACAAGGCATTCCTCGTCCGCGAGAACAAGACCGCGCACGAGGCGGTGACGACTCCGAACTGCCGCCAGAGGTGCTCGGGCTGCGGAGTGAACAAGAAAGTGGGGAGGGAATGCTTTGCAAAGAGTAAGAGCAACGTTTGAGAAAAAAGGACGCGCGAAGTACATCTCCCACCTCGACCTCAACCGCTGTATGCTGCGGACTTTCAGGCGCTCGCGGATACCGATATGGTACACCGAGGGCTTCAACCCGCACCCGTACTACAGCTTTGCGCTGGCGCTGTCGCTCGGCTTCGAGAGCAGCTGCGAGATACTCGACTTCAACATCACCGACGACGAGATGCCGATGGAGGCGATACGCGACGCACTGAACGCCGTAATGCCAGAGGGAATGAGCATAGTCAAGGTCGCGGAGCAGAAGCAGAAGATAACCGCGATAGCGAAGGCGGAGTACGCATTCTCGCTCGTCACGGACAACTCCGCGGGGCTTTATGCGGCGGTGCAGACGCTTCTTGCACAGCCCGAGATACTCATTGAGAAGAAGACGAAAAAGGGCATAAAGACGGTCGATATCAAGCCCGATACTGAGGTCCTGACCTGCACGGACACTGGCACTTCTGTGGACATCGCGATGTACCTGCCCGCGGGCACACAGACCAACTACAACCCCACGCTGTTCATGGACGCGCTGAGGCTTGCCTGCGATATACCGTTCGAGCCCGCGAATATACGCCGCACGGCTATCCTGTGCGCGGACAACACCGTTTTCGAGTAGTTGTGTAGGGGCGGATATTATCTGCCCGTGACGTAAACATAAGACCACGTGACAAGATGCGTAGGGGACGACGTCCCCGCAAGGAGGTAA
>CAMHBN010000035.1 GCA_946183385.1 uncultured Ruminococcus sp. | reverse complement strand
CCACAGCTGCCGTTGCACTGACCTTTGCTGCCGGATACGCCGCGATATATGCGGGCTCGCTGACCGGCAGCCTGCTCTCCCGCCTCAGGGCTGATATTTCATGGGTGAGCGGAGTCCTGCTGATAGTCTTCGCGGTCATAACTCAGTGAAGAATTGGCGGATACGGCTTGACAAATGCCGAAAAGCGTGGTATAATGCAGATGTAAAATGCGATGAAGGGAAACAAAGCCTGTCGATGTTTTCACAGAGAGCTGCCGGAGGGTGAAAGGCAGCAGACGGATACGGGTCATAGCTCCTCCCCGAGCAGTCGGCTGAAAGTGCGCAATGAGGCGTGAGGTCCTACTCCCGCCGTATTGGCAGGATTAGGCTTGAACGGGCTCTCCCGTTACAGAGATATGCGTTGGCAGGACGCAGATGAGTGGGCGCAGCAATGCGTCAAGAAGAGTGGTACCACGGAGCATATTCGTATCTTCGTCTCTTCCATGCAGTTGGCATGGAGGAGATTTTTTGTTATCCTCGTGCCGAAAAATCGAAGGAGGAAATACTATGGCAACTATGAAAAATGTAAACAAGTACACAAGACAGTTCTTCGAGGCTCCAAAAACGGCTATGAAGTGGGCGGAGCGCTCGTACATCGACAAGGCGCCGACGTGGTGCAGCGTCGACCTGCGCGACGGCAATCAGGCGCTCGTCATCCCGATGAGCCTCGGCGAGAAGCTCGAATTCTTCCGCACCCTCGTGGACATCGGCTTCAAGGAGATAGAGATAGGCTTTCCTGCGGCATCGGAGACGGAGTACGACTTCTGCCGCACCCTGATAGAGGATGACCTCATCCCCGACGACGTCACCATTCAGGTGCTGACGCAGTCGCGCGAGCACATAATCGAGAAGACCTTCGAGGCTCTGAAGGGCTGCAAGAACGCGATAGTCCACCTCTACAACTCGACCTCAGTCGCTCAGCGCGAGCAGGTCTTCCGCAAGAGCCGCGAGGAGATAATCGACATCGCCGTAACGGGCGCGAAGCTCTGCAAGGAGTACCGCGAGAAGTACGAGGGCAATTTCCGCTTCGAGTATTCGCCCGAGAGCTTCACAGGCACCGAGCCCGAATTCGCACTGGAGGTCTGCAATGCCGTCCTCGACGTGTGGCAGCCCACTCCCGAGGATAAGGTCATCATCAATCTGCCCGTGACGGTGCAGCTCTCCATGCCGCACGTCTACGCGAATCAGGTGGAGTATATGTGCGAGAACCTGAAATACCGCGAGAACGTGATAGTCTCGCTCCACCCGCACAACGACCGCGGCTGTGCGGTCGCGGACACGGAAATGGGACTGCTCGCGGGAGCCGAGCGCGTGGAGGGCACGCTGTTCGGAAACGGCGAGCGCACTGGTAACGTCGATATCATCACGCTCGCGATGAATATGTACACTCAGGGCGTTGACCCGCAGCTCGACCTCAGCGATATCCCCGCGATAAACGAGGTCTACACGCGCCTGACGGGCATGGCAGTCAACGAGCGCCAGCCCTACACGGGAAAGCTCGTATTTGCGGCGTTCAGCGGCTCTCATCAGGACGCCATCGCCAAGGGTATGAAGTGGCGCGCCGAAGGTCACACCGAGCACTGGGACGTCCCCTACCTCACCCTCGACCCCGAGGACATCGGGCGCGAATACTCCGCTGATGTTATCCGCATCAACAGCCAGTCGGGCAAGGGCGGAATCGGCTATATCCTCGAGACGCGCTTCGGCTACGACCTGCCTAAAAAGATGCGCGAGAAGCTCGGCTACATCGTCAAGGATGTCTCTGACAAGAAGCACAAGGAGCTCCTCCCCGACGAGGTCTACGAGATATTCAAGCAGCGCTTCGTAGACATCACTTCGCCTATCTGCGTGACAGAGACTCATTTCGTACAGCGTGACGGCATAGAGGCGACGGTCTCCTTCACCTACGACGGCAAGCACGTCACCGCGACCGATACGGGTAACGGTCGTCTCGACGCTGTCAGCAACGCGCTGCGTTCCTATACGGGTGCGGACTTCAACATCAACGCCTATACCGAGCACGCCCTTGAAGTCGGCTCGGCGTCGAAGGCTGTTTCCTACGTGGAGATAGTCACGGGCGCAGGCAGGAATTACTGGGGCACGGGTATCGACAACGATATCATCACCTCGTCTATAAAGGCACTCGTCAGCGCGGTCAATAATATGCTGGCGGACTCTGAGAAATAAGTTGCTTCACGGGCGGATAATATCCGCCCCTACATTGGGTTGCCGTGGGGTGTTTCGTAAGGCGTGGGACGCCGAGGGCTGCGCCCCCTACAATTTCGGCTGAAATTTACGATTTTGCTTGATTTTACACCAATTTAATGAGAAAATAGTATATAGCACGCAATTCACAACGCCTTACGCTAAAGGAAACTGATATTATGAGAATAACAGGAGCTAAGATAGTCGTTGAAACTCTCATCGAGCAGGGCTGCGAGACCGTTTTCGGATTCCCCGGCGGTCAGGTCATCGACCTGTTCGACGAGCTCTACCTCAGCAGCGACAGGATACACCATATACTCACTGCCCACGAGCAGGGAGCGGCTCATGCCGCGGACGGCTTCGCGCGCGCGACGGGCAAGGTCGGGGTCTGTATCGCGACCTCGGGTCCGGGTGCGACCAACCTCGTAACAGGTATCGCCACGGCTTACCTCGACTCCGTCCCAGTAGTCGCCATCACGGGCAACGTGCCGTGCAGCCTCATCGGCCGCGACAGCTTTCAGGAGGTCGATATCCTCGGCGTGACCATGCCCGTAACCAAGCACAACTTCATCGTAAAGGACATACGCGAGCTCGCGGATACGCTCCGCTCTGCCTTCAAGATTGCCAAGTCGGGCAGACCCGGCCCCGTGCTCGTTGACATACCCAAGGACGTTCAGACTGCGGAATGGGACTTCGAGCCCAGACCCGACCCCGTGCGCCCCTACCCTCTGTGCTTTGCCTCGGAGAACAAGCTCCGCAGGGCGGCAGAGCTGATAAACGCCGCAGAGAAGCCGTATATCTACTTCGGCGGCGGTATCGTCTCGGGCAAGGCTTCCAAGGAGCTCCTTGCGCTCGCGGACAAGATAGACGCGCCTCTCGGCAGCTCGCTGATGGGTCTTTCGGCAGTTCCGTATGACTGCCCGCGCTTCCTCGGAATGAACGGCAAGCACGGTCACTACGCCTCGTTCGCTGCTCTGACCGAGGCTGACCTCGTCATCGCGCTCGGCGTGCGCTTCTCCGACAGATCTGCGTTCGAGGGCGACAGCCTCCCGAGGATAATACACATCGACATCGACAACGCCGAGCTCGACAAGAACGTCCCCGCCGACCTCGCGATAGAGGGCGACATCAAGGACGCGCTGTACAGGCTGATACCCATGCTCGGCGAGCGCGAGCACTCCGAATGGAGCGCCCGCATAGAAGAGCTCCGCAACGAGGAGCGCCGCAGATACGACCTTGCCGACAGCAGGCGCGGTGACATCGCAGGCAAGCTCGCGCCGCACGACATCATCGGCGTGGTGAGCTCGCTCGCGTCCGAGGACGACATCATCGTCACCGACGTCGGACAGCACCAGATGTGGACGGCTCAGATGTACCCGCTCCGCAAGCCGCGCACCTTCCTCACGAGCGGAGGTCTCGGCACTATGGGCTACGGTATCGGAGCAGCGATAGGCGCTTCGACTGCTACAGGCAGACGCGCAGTGCTCTTCACAGGCGACGGCAGCTTCGGCATGAGCCTGAATGAGCTCGCGACCGCTGTCTCTCAGGGGACGCCGCTCGTTGTCGTTATCATGAACAACGGTGTGCTCGGAATGGTTCGCCAGCTGCAGGCGAGATTTTACGACAAGCACTACTCGGCGACCACCCTCGCCCGCCGGACCGACTTCGTAAAAGTGGCTGAGGCGTTCGGAGCTAAGGGCGGCAGAGCAACAAACGCAGACGAGCTCCGTGCACTTGCGGAGGAGGCGTTCGCATACAACGGCACCTTCGTCATCGACTGCGCCGTAGACTGCGACGAGGCTGTACAGTCCCCGCTGTGGGAAAGCAATGATTGAGGTGAGAGAATGGAATACAAACAGTACGTTATAGGCGTTATCGTATCGAACGTTTCGGGCGTTCTCTCGCGCGTTTCGGGAATGTTCACGAGGCGCGGCTTCAACATCGACTGCCTCACCGTTGGCGAGACCGAATCTGCAGGCTTTTCCCGTATCACCGTGGCTTTCCGCGGCGACAACGATATACGCGACAAGATACTCAAACAGCTTGAAAAGCTCCACGACGTCAAGGAGGTCGAGGTGCTTGACCCGAATGACACAGTTATCCGCGAGCTGCTGCTGATAAAGATACACAACTCTCCCGCGACCCGTCAGGACATCATGACGGCAGTCGAGATATTCCGCTCGAAGATAGTGGACTACTCCCCCTCCGCGCTGATATGCGAGCTCACGGGCGAGACCTCGAAGATAGACGCGTTCATCGAGCTGATGAAGCCCTACGGCATAATGGAGATGTGCCGCACGGGAATAGTCGCGATAGAGCGCGGCGACAACTGCCTCAAGACCATGAAACAGTTATAAAGGAGCTGTATTGTATGAAGTTGCTTATAAGATGTGCAACTCCGCAGGACGCCGCCGCTCTGCTGGATATATACGCATACTACGTCAAATACACCGCCATCTCGTTCGAGTACGACGTGCCCGACGAGGACGAGTTCAGACGGCGCATGGAGGAGATATGCAGGCGCTATCCTTATGTTGTCGCGGAGACTGAGGGCAGGGTCGTGGGCTTCGCCTACGCCGCGCCGTTCTCCGACAGAAGCGCCTACGAGTGGTCTGCTGAGCTGACCGTCTACGCGCACAAGGACTACCGGAAGTGCGGCATCGGCGGACTGCTCTACTCCGAGCTGGAAAAGTACCTCGGCAAGATGGGCATAACGAACCTCTACGCGCGTATCGCAGTCCCCGAGACGGAGGACAAATACCTCACCGACAACAGCCTCGAATTCCACAAGCACCTCGGCTACTCGGTGGTGGGACGCTTCCACAAGTGCGGGTACAAGTTCTCGACGTGGTACGATATGGTGTACGTTGAAAAAATGATAGGAAGCCACTTCACAAAACAGGAGGATATCACATACTTCTGCGATATCAAATAATTCGGAAAGCGTGATAATATGAGTATGACAATGACGCAGAAGATTCTTGCGGCTCATGCGGGACTTGACTCCGTGCAGGCGGGAGAGCTCATTCTCGCCTCGCTCGACCTCGTACTCGGCAACGACATAACCTCGCCTGTTGCCATACGCGAGTTCGCAAAGCTCGGAAAAGACAGCGTGTTCGACAGAAACAAGGTCGCGATGGTGATGGACCACTTCGTACCTAACAAGGACATCAAGGCGGCGGAGCAGTGTAAGGTCTGCCGCGGCTTCTGCGCGGATATGGACATCACCCACTTCTATGACGTCGGCGATATGGGCATAGAGCACGCTCTCCTGCCCGAAAAAGGACTTGTCACGGCGGGAGATCTCGTCATCGGCGCGGACTCGCACACCTGCACCTACGGCGCACTCGGCGCATTCTCGACGGGCGTCGGCTCGACGGATATGGCGTGCGGCATGGCGATAGGCAAGGCGTGGTTCAAGGTGCCGTCCGCGATGAGGGTCGAGCTCACGGGAGCTCTGCGTCCCTACGTCAGCGGCAAGGACGTCATACTCCACATCATCGGAAAAATAGGAGTGGACGGAGCTCTCTACCGCTCGATGGAGTTCGGCGGCGCGGGACTTTCCTCGCTGACTATGGCTGACCGCTTCACCATTGCGAATATGGCGATAGAGGCGGGCGCAAAGAACGGCATATTCGAGGTCGATGACCTCACGCTCGCCTATATCCGCGAGCATGGAGCCGCCGAGCCTAAGGTATACACCGCCGACCCCGACGCTCAGTACGACGAGGTGCTCAATATCGACCTCTCGGAGATAGAGCCGACGGTCGCCTTCCCGCATCTGCCGGAAAATGCGCGTACCTTTGACAATATCGGCGACATCAAGATAGACCAGGTCGTTATCGGCTCGTGTACGAACGGACGGCTTGAGGACTTGCAGGCAGCAGCGGAGATACTGCGCGGCAGACACGTCGCAAAGGGCGTGCGCGTCATCGTTATCCCTGCCACTCAGCGTGTGTACCTCGAGGCTATGGAGCTCGGGCTGCTGAAAATTTTCATCGAGAGCGGCGCGGTGGTATCGACTCCCACCTGCGGACCGTGCCTCGGAGGCTATATGGGCATACTCGCCGACGGTGAACGCGCCGTCACCACCACCAACCGCAACTTTGTGGGACGTATGGGTCACACGGGCTCGGAGGTCTACCTCGCAAGCCCCGCAACTGCCGCCGCAAGTGCGGTAACAGGCAGGATAACAAGTCCGTGGGAGGTAATGGGAAAATGAAGTACACAGGAAGCGTTATCAAATACGGCGACAACGTCGATACGGACGTAATTATCCCCGCGCGCTACCTCAACACAAGCGTGCCGTCGGAGCTCGCCGCCCACTGCATGGAGGACCTCGACAAGACCTTCGTCAGCCGCGTAAAGGCGGGCGACATCATCGTCGCGGGACAGAATTTCGGGTGCGGCTCGTCGCGTGAGCACGCTCCCATTGCCATAAAGGCGAGCGGCGTTTCGCTCGTCATTGCGAAGAGCTTCGCGCGCATCTTCTACCGCAACGCCATCAACATCGGGCTTGCCATTGTGGAGTGTCCCGAGGCGGCGGCTGAGATAGGCGAGGGCGACGAGGTCGAGGCTGACCTCGACAACGGCATTATCCGCGACCTCACCACGGGCAGGGAGTACACAACAGCGCCCTTCCCCGAGTTCGTGCAGAAGATCATCGAGAACGGCGGGCTTATCGCCTCTATCGCCAACGGCGCTGTTAAATAATACGTAATTGCTTCCCGCCGAAAGGCGCGGTGTCCGCGCTGCCGATTCACGCGGGCGCTCGTAAACTCGCTTACAGATATGGGCATCAAGTTTATTCCCGCGATTGTTACCCGCCGAAAGCAGACTGAGCCTTTTGTACAGAGTAAGCGAGCTTGCAAGCGGCAACGTAGTTGGATTCCAAAGGGCTGTGCCCTTTGGCAGGGTCCGGGGCAGAGCCCCGGCAGAGTCCAGAGGCAGAGCCTTTGGCGAAGTGCAGAGGCAGAGCCTCTGCCCCCCGGAAGGAGAAAAAATGAACCGAAAGAAACTCAATCCCGCAGTCGCTATGTTCCCGATAGGACTGCTCGAGCTCCTGCTCATCACGGGCGTACCGACGGGCAAGGGAGCGCTCCCGATAGCGGCTACAGTCATATTCGGACTGGCTTCAGTGGCGATAATCGTGATGTCTGCGACGATAAAGGGCAACATCAAGCTCTTCGTCTCGGTGGGAGCTCTTCTCCTCGCGACACTGATATTCATCGGCATAGTCGAGGTCAGATTCGCAGACAGCGTGATACTTCTCGCGATAGGCTGGTTTATGGGAATGTGCATAGGAATCGGCGGCATCATCAAGACCCTCCGCAACCGCGAGGAGTACAAGATGATCCTCTCGCTCGTACTGAACAGCATCACTATCCTAATCGCGATAATCGGCGCGATAGCGGAGCTCGTCACATTCCGCGGACTTGTCATTCTCGAAACCGCAGCGAACAAGTAAAGGAGAGAACATGAAAGCTGAAATAGCACTGCTGAAGGGCGACGGCATAGGTCCCGAGATCGTGGACAGCGCCGCCGCAGTACTCGAAAAAACAGCAAGAATATACGGACACGAATTCACGTTCAAGCCCTATCTCATCGGCGGCTGTGCCATAGACGCGACAGGTCGGCCGCTCCCCGACGAGACGGTACAGGGCTGTCTCGCGAGCGACAGCGTGCTCCTCGGAGCAGTGGGCGGACCGAAGTGGGATGACCTCGCGGGAGCCAAACGCCCCGAGAAGGCACTCCTCGGCATACGCGCGGCGCTCGGTCTGTACACGAATCTGCGTCCCGCGAAGCTCTACCCCGCGCTGAGGTCTGCCTCACCGCTGAAGGACGAGATTGTCGGCAGCGGCTTCGATATCATGATAGTGCGCGAGCTCACGGGCGGCATCTACTTCGGCGAGCGCGGCTACCGCGAGGGCAGATACGGTCAGGAGGCTTATGACACCGAAGCATACAGCGTGACCGAAATCGAGCGTATCGGGCGCGTGGCGTTTGACACGGCGATGAAGCGCTCGAAGCGCCTGTGCAGTATCGACAAGGCGAACGTGCTCGAAACATCGCGGCTGTGGCGCAAGACCATGCACCGCCTCGCGGAGGAATACCCCGAGGTCGCGTACACGGATATGTTCGTGGACAACGCCGCCATGCAGCTCGTGCGCGACCCGCGGCAGTTCGACGTCATCGTCACGTCGAATATGTTCGGCGACATCCTCTCCGACGAAGCTTCGCAGATAACGGGCTCGATAGGTATGCTCCCGTCGGCGTCGCTCGGAGACGGCACGCGCGGAATGTACGAGCCGATTCACGGCTCCGCGCCCGATATTGCGGGACAGAACAAAGCTGACCCCATCGCTACGATACTCTCGGCGGCGATGATGCTGAGGTACTCGTTCGGGCTCGCGGAGGAAGCCGACCGCATAGAAAAGGCGGTGGACGACGTGCTGAATTCGGGCTTCCGCACAGCCGACATAATGGGCTCGCAGGAGGGCACTCCCCTCACCTGCACGGAAATGACGGAAAGGATACTCGAAGCGCTATGATATGCGAAAAATGCGAAGCCGAAATGGCTCTCGAAAAGAAGATACCGCTCGAATTCACGAGCCCGCGGTTTGCGGAGCTCGGCTTTTTCAACGTGCCGAAGCAGACCCGCAACGCCGAGATGTACGTATGTCCCGAATGCGGCAATGTGCAGTACGGAGCGGAGAAGCCCGAAGAACCCGAGGAAAAGGAGTAAAACAATGACAGTACGCGAATTACAGGATAAGATAATCAAGCTCAAAAAGGAGACGAACACCGCCATCCTCGCCCACAGCTATCAGGCGCGCGAGATAGTCGAGGTCGCCGATTTCACGGGCGACAGCTACAAGCTCAGCGTTGACGCGACCAAGACCGACGCGCAGAACATCATCTTCTGCGGAGTCCACTTCATGGCTGAGACGGCGAAGATGCTCTCGCCGCAGAAGCGCGTCTTCCTCGCGAACAAGGACGCAGGCTGTCCGATGGCGGAGCAGATGGACAAGGACCTCATCTCACAGATACACGCCATGGAGCCCGACCGCACCGTTGTCGCCTACATCAACACCACAGCCTCGCTGAAAACGGTCTGCGACGTGTGCGTGACCTCTTCGAGCGCGCTCCGTATCGTGCGGGCTCTCGACAACGACAAAATTTTGTTCATCCCCGACTGCAACCTCGGAAGCTGGGTGCAGAAGCAGTGCCCCGAGAAGGACATCAAGCTCCTCAGCGGCGGATGTCCCACGCACGCGGCACTGACGGTCGCGGAGGTGAAAAAGGCTAAGGAGGAGCACCCCGACGCCCTCTTCCTCGTGCACCCCGAATGCGTGCCCGAGGTCGTGGCTCTCGCGGACTACGCGGGCTCGACCAGCGGCATAATGGACTTCGCGAAGAAGTCCGACGCGAAGGAGTTCATCATCGGCACCGAGACCTCCATCGCCGAGCATTTGCAGTACGACTGCCCCGAGAAAAAGTTCTACCCCGTGACGAAGAACATCGTCTGCCGCAATATGAAGCTCACCACCCTCCCCGATGTCTACAACACACTGCTCGGCATGGACAGCGGCGAGGCGTTCGAGATACTGATGGACGACGAGCTCATCGCCTCGGCAAGAAAGTGTATCGATGAGATGATACGCCTCGGAGGCTGATATGACGGAGCTTGTCGAAAAGCTGTACCGCACGTCCGACCTCACCGACGGCGAGCTGAAAGCCCTGATAGAGACTGACAGCGCCGACGCCGCAGAGCTCCTGCGAAAGCGGGCGGACGAGGTGCGTCAGCTCCACTACGGGAAGAAGGTCTTCCTGCGCGGACTTATCGAGGTGTCGAGCTACTGCAAAAACGACTGCCTCTACTGCGGCATTCGCAGGAGCAACCGCTCCGCCGAGCGCTACCGCCTCACCCGCGAGCAGATAATGCTCTGCGCCGAAAACGGCTACGGACTGGGCTTCCGCACCTTCGTAATGCAGGGCGGCGAGGACGGCTTCTTCACCGATGATTTTATGTGCGGAGTGATATCGGAGCTCCGCGAAAAATACCCCGACTGCGCGATAACGCTCTCGCTCGGCGAGCGCAGCTTCGAGAGCTACAGGCGCATGAAGGAGGCGGGCGCCGACCGCTACCTCCTCCGCCATGAAGCCGCAGATAGCGAGCTCTACGCGAGCCTGCACCCGTCGGAGATGAGCCTCGCTCACCGCAAGCAGTGCCTCTTTGACCTGCGCCTGCTCGGCTATCAGGTCGGAGCGGGCTTCATGGTGGGAGCTCCGCACCAGACCACAGACCACCTCATCGCGGATCTGCGATTTCTACAGAACTTGCAGCCTCAGATGATAGGCATAGGACCGTTCGTGCCGCACCACGACACGCCCTTCGCGGACGAAAAGGGCGGCACGCTTGAATTGACCCTCCGCCTGCTCGGCATACTGAGGCTGATGTTCCCGAAGGTGCTGCTGCCCGCGACTACCGCCCTCGGCACGATAGCTCCGAACGGCAGGGAGCTCGGCTTGCAGACGGGCTGCAACGTCGTCATGCCGAACCTTTCGCCCGTTGAAGTGCGTAAGAAGTACGAGCTCTACGACAACAAGATCTGCACGGGCGAGGAGGCGGCGGAATGCCGCGTCTGCCTGCAAAGACGTATCGAAGCAGCTGGCTATGAGGTCGCCGCCGAGCGCGGAGACTGCATAAAATAAGCCGACTGCTTTTGTAGGGGACGCCGCCCTCGGCGTCCCGAGAATTGGTTGACTAAAAGGAGAAAAAAATGAGAGTAAGATTCCACCTCCCCGATTTTTCGGGACGTTATAAGCTCAACCTCATGTTCGCGGAAATGCTCAGGAACAAGCCCGAGTTCTTCCGCGAGGGCGTTGAGATAGCATCATTCTACGGCGTTTTCCCGCCCTCGATATGGAACGGCGGACGTCCGCAGCCGGGCGTGTGTGACAGCAACTTCGTCAAGCAGGTCATCAAAGCCTTCAACGACCGCGGCATACCGCTCCGCTTCACCTTCACCAACCCCGCCCTCGAGAAAAAACACCTCGACGACCCGTTCTGCAATATGGTCATGAACCTCGCGAACAACGGGCTCAATGAGGCTATCGTAATGTCGCCTCTGCTCGAGGACTACATCCGCAAGAATTACCCCAAGTACAAGCTCACGAGCTCGACCTGCAAGCGTATCACCGACCCGCAGAAGCTCGAGGAGGAGCTCGGCAAGGACTACAGCATAGTCGTTGTGGACTACGACTTCAACAACAACTTCGACGTGCTCTCGAAGCTCCCGCGCAAGCAGGACTGCGAGCTCCTCGTCAATGCCTGCTGCGAGCCGAACTGTCCCCGCCGCTCGGCGCACTATCAGTCAATCGGCGAGCAGCAGATAGCCTACAACGAGCACATCAAGAAGCACCCGGGTATGCCGTTCAATCCCGACAAGTACGACCCGCAGCGCTTCCGCGACTGTCCGTATGCGGCACGCGGTATCTTCGATATCCGCAACCTCCGCACCCACATCTCGCCCGACGACATCTGGGAAAAGTACGTGCCTATGGGCTTCGAGCAGTTCAAGATAGAGGGGCGCACGGCGAGCGCTCTCAATATCCTCGAAACCTATATGTACTACATGGCAAAGCCCGAATGCCGCGACGAGGCACGTTTCACCCTGCTGAAA
>CAMHBN010000034.1 GCA_946183385.1 uncultured Ruminococcus sp. | reverse complement strand
GATCACCTGCTGTTCGCGCCCGCCCTGAAATACGGGCATACTGTGCCGGCGCTTGTACTCTGCCACATCGCGGCAGAGCTCCATGCGCTTCATAAAAAGTCCGAGAATCTCGCCGTCTATCACATCTATACCGTCACGAAGCTGTTGTAGATCCATAAATAACCTCCGATAAACTCATAATTATCCATTCTGATTTTAGCACACATCGCGCGATTTGTCAATAAACAGGCAATGTCCCACCGCATTCTGTAGGGACGACCATTGGTCGTCCACCGTTTTTTGTGCGCTTGCGGACGCGCAATGCGCGTCCCTACATCAGGTTGCGGCAAACATGTCGGTATAACGGCGGGCGGCGGAACGCCGCCCCTACATCTGAGCTCTGCAAACGTACAATTAGTCAAAACAAAATAAAAATGCACAAATTGTTGCAAGTGTGCTCCATCTGTGGTATAATAATAAAGTATATTATGAGACAGTGCGGCTATGCGCGGAATTATCGTTTGCTGATATTACCAAATCCCGCCGCTTTGTATCAGTTATTTTAACGGAACACAGGTAGGTCATTGTGAAGAAAGTACGTATTTTAGGCGTTGACCCCGGTTACGCCATAGTCGGCTTCGGCGTGCTCGACTACGACGGGCTCCGCTTCACTCCCGTGGAATACGGCGCTATCCTCACCGAGGCAGGCACGCCCTTCCCCGAGAGGCTGAAGGCTATCCACCACGATATGGAGTTCATCTTCGGAAAATACGCACCCGAGTGTATGGCGATAGAGAAGCTCTACTTCACCAACAACCAGAAGACGGGCATTGACGTCGCACAGGCAAGGGGAGTCACGGTGCTGTCGGCAGCCGAGCGCGGCGTGCCTATATTCGAGTACACGCCCTTGCAGGTGAAATCGGCAGTGGTTGGCTACGGAAAAGCCGAGAAGAAGCAGGTCATGGAGATGACCCGTCAGCTCCTCGGACTGGCGCAGATACCCAAGCCCGACGACGCCGCGGACGCTCTCGCGATAGCCATCTGTCACGGACACTCCACCCGTTGGGGCTAAACACAGGAGGGGATAGAAATGATATACAGTCTGCGCGGCAGGCTCGCGCTGAAGGAGCTCGGATTCGTCGTCGTTGAATGCGGCGGCGTGGGTTACGGCTGCCGCACGTCATACAATACCGTGTCGCAGCTCGGCGAAACAGGCAGCGAGGTCACGGTATATACTCACCTCTACGTGAGAGAGGACGCCGTGGAGCTCTTCGGCTTCGCGACATTGCAGGAGCTCAGCTGCTTCCGCCTGCTCATATCGGTGACGGGAGTGGGTCCCAAGGCGGCGACTGCGATACTCTCGGATATGACCCCCGAGCGGTTCGCGCTGACGGTCGCCTCGGGCGACAGCAAGAGCTTCACACGTACCAAGGGCATAGGAGCTAAGACGGCGCAGAGGATAGTCCTCGAGCTCAAGGACAAGATGTCCGCGGAGGCGATAGGCGGCTCGGTAGCCGTTGACGCCGCGAGCTTTGCGGCTGCTCCGAGCGGAGCTGTTCCCTCGGCGGTAACGGAGGCTCTCGAGGCGCTGATGGTGCTCGGCTACACGCAGGGAGAGGTCGCACCGATACTCGGAAAGCTCGACCAATCGCTTTCAACACAGGACATGATCAAAGAGACACTCAGAATCATAAACGCAAAGAATATGCGGTAAAAATAAACATACGAAAGGAAGAAACCACCATGAATCTTGACGAGTTATTAAAGGCTGCCATCAAGGACCCGTCAAAGCGCTCGCTCTTCTTGCAGACGCTGATAAAGAGCGACGTGTACGTCATCTGTAAAAACCCCGTCAAGGAGGACAGAAGCAGAGAGGAGGGCGGCATACAGCTCGAGCTGATAACCACCCAGAACCCGCACGGCGATATCTTTATCCCCTTCTTCACGAGCTACCGCTCGCTCCAGCAGTTCGCGAAGAGATACGTTGACTGCTACAAGATAAACTGCCTGCGCCTTTTCGACCTTATCCAGTCGGTATCGGCAGTTCTTAACCCCAACTCCTACGGCAAGGAGTTCTCGTCGCAGGAGATAAAGAGCATACTCATGATAGCCCGAAACCTCAAGATAAAGGCTATCTCCTACAACGAGGCGGACACCATAAGCTACCGCCAGTGTGAGCACGACGTTATGCACATCATCAAGGCGGCGACGAAGTTCCTGTCGAAGCAGCCTAACGTTGACAAGGCGTATATCATGGAGATGATAAAGGGCTGCGAGCGTCCGCAGATACTCATAGTCCTCGATATGATGGGCAGCACGAGAAAGCTCTTCGTGCCGCTGTCGAAGTACCTCTCCAAGACCGTCAAGGCAAACGAGCACCTGTGCTTCATCAGCTTCGAGCAGGATATGGGCAAGAAGGCGGCAAAGACGGTAGAGCCGTTCTATGTCCGCAAGAAGCGCTATTTCGAGAGATAAGCCGTGTAGGGGCGCATTCCGTGCGCCCGCCAATTCACCGTAAAACCAACGGCGACCAACTGTAGGGGCGGATATCATCCGCCCGCCAATACAAGGACAAACCTGCGGCAGCCAATGTAGGGACGCCCATCGGGCGTCCGACATTATACCTGCAAGCAGCAAAAATACAAGAAAGGAGAGAACCGCCATGATAGAAACAGAGGAAATGGAATTTGCCCCGAGAGTCATATCTCCCGAGGTGACACAGGACGACGGCGATATAGAGATTTCTCTCCGCCCGCAGAACCTCCACGAATACATCGGTCAGGACAAGGTCAAGGAGAAGATAGCTATCTACATCGAAGCCGCAAAAAAGCGCGGCGAGCCTCTCGACCACGTCCTGCTGTACGGACCTCCCGGTCTCGGCAAGACCACGCTCTCGTCGATAATCGCGCACGAGCTCGGCGTGAACCTGCGCGTGACCACGGGTCCTGCAATTGAGAAGCCCGGCGACCTCGTGTCGCTGCTGACCAGCCTCAACGACAACGACGTCCTCTTCATAGACGAGATACACCGCCTTTCGCGTGCCGTCGAGGAGATACTCTACCCCGCCCTTGAGGACAGGGTCATAGACATCATCATCGGCAAGGGTCCGTCCGCGCGCTCTATACGCATGGACCTGAAGCCCTTCACGCTCATCGGCGCGACTACACGCGCGGGACAGCTTTCAGCGCCGCTGCGTGACCGCTTCGGCGTCATCGAGCGCCTCGAGCTCTACACGACCGAGCAGCTCACCGACATCGTCCGCCGCAGCGCGATGATACTCTGTATCCCCTGCGACACCGACGGCGCCGCCGAAATAGCGGGCAGAGCTCGCGGTACGCCGCGTATAGCCAACCGCCTGCTCAAACGTGTGCGCGACTTCGCGGACGTCATGGGCAACGGACAGATAACCAAGGAGATAGCCTCGATAGCGCTCAGCAGGCTCGAGATAGACAACCTCGGGCTCGACAGCCTCGACAGGCGAATGCTCCAGATGATAATCAAGGGCTACGGCGGAGGTCCCGTCGGGCTCGAAACCCTCGCCTCCGCGATAGGCGAGGAATCGGTCACACTTGAAGATATATGCGAGCCCTTCCTCATGCAGCTCGGCTTCCTCGGAAGGACTCCGCGCGGACGTGTTGCCACGCGTCTTGCTTACGAGCATCTCGGAATAGTGCCGCCCGAGAACCCCTCGGGCACCGACGACGGTCAGCTCTCGTTCTGACCCTACTGAAAGCTATGAAGATACAGACTACACGCAAAGCCAACTACGACCACAATCTCGGCTGCAAGCTCACAGACCGCATGATAAACGGTCAGGGAATGGGCGACGTGTCAAAGCTGAAATACGGGCTCTGCCGCATGAGCTTCAACGGGTGCGAGGTCATATCCGTGTACAATGCTCTCCGCTATGTCGGAAAGCCGCAGCCGCTTCGGGAGGTCGCGTTCTTCCTCGAGAAGTACCGTATGCTCCTCGGTATTTTCGGCTGCAATATGTTCCGCCTCGGGAAGGCGCTTGAAAAGTTCGGCGCGGCGTATGAGCGTATCAGCGAGATAGGCGATACGCCCGCTTTTATAATCTCGTACTGGACAGGCAGACCCTTTCTGTCGTCGATACACACGGTGTTCTGCACGCAGGAGCCCGACAGGGTGAAGGTGTACAATATGTACAACAACTGCAATACCGACCGCTACGTGAAGACCCCCGAGGAGCTGTTCGGCAAACACAAGCCGATCGTCATATACGCGATAAAGAAATGAACCTGTAGGGGCGCCCTTTGGGCGTCCGTTCAATTCGGAATTATTACCCGCCGAAAGCAGACTGAACCCTATGTACAGGGTAAGCGAGCTTGCGAGCGGCAACGTAGTTAGGGGTTCGGGGAACTGCGTTCCCCGAGGGAGGAGCAAAAATGGGAAGAATGTTCGGACGCGACGGTATGCGCGGCATAGCCGTCACGGAGCTCACCTGCGAGCTCGCATTACAGATAGGACGCGCAGCTGCGGTCGTCCTCGCGGGACACGAGCCCGAAAAAACAAAAATACTCATCGGAATGGACACGCGAAGCTCCTCCGACTGCATAGCCGCAGCTCTCTGCGCGGGCATAAGCTCGGCAGGTGCGGACGCGGAGCTCATCGGCGAGGTACCTACTCCCGCGCTTGCGTGGCTCGTAAAGGAGAGCGGCGCGAACGGCGGCATAATGGTTACGGCGTCGCATATTAATGCCGAATTCAGTGGGATAAAGCTGTTCTCGTCGAGCGGTCATCGTCTCAGCGACGACCGCGAGGAGGAGATAGAGCGCCTTATACTGGACGCTCCCGGCGAGATAATCCCGATACCGCGCAGAAATTACGGAAAGCTCACATTCTCCGACAAGGCGAATGAAAAATACATCGCTCATATCAAGGAGATCGCCGACGCTGACCTCAGCGGGCTGAAGGTCGCGGTAGACTGCGCGAACGGCTGTGCTTCGGCGACTGCCGGGGAAATATTCACCGCCCTCGGAGCTAAGGTCGTGCTGATGGGCAATGCGCCCGACGGCTCGAACATCAACAAGGACTGCGGAAGCACCCACATCGACGCCCTTATGCGTTTTGTTACCGAGCAGAAGTGCGACTGCGGCATTGCCTTCGACGGCGCAGCTGAGCGCTGTCTCGCCGTCGATGAGAACGGCAGTATCGTGGACGGCGATATGATAGTCGCTGTCTGCGCAAAGGATATGAAGGAGCGCGGCACGCTCCGCAACAACTCGATAATCTTCACGCAGGCAAACAACCTCGGACTTTTGCAGTTCGCACGCACCAACAACATCGGCACATCGGCTTCCTCGGCCGGCGAGCGGAGCATGATACGCCGTATGCTCGAATGCGGCTACAGCCTCGGAGGCGACCCCGCGGGTCATATCCTCTTCCCCGACGAAGCTCCGTCCGCGGACGGTCAGCTCACGGGAATACGCCTGCTCGACACGCTGAAACGCTCGGGCAAGAAGCTCAGCGAGCTGTCGGCGGTCATCGAGAAGTGCCCGCAGGTAATGCTGAATGTGCCGATAGACAAGCGCTTCCGCGAGGTGTGGAAGAACGACCGCGCTGTCACGGGCATCATCGACGAGTTCGAGGGCATACTCGGCGAGGAGGGCAGAGTCGTTGTCCGCGAGGTCGGCACAGACCCTGTGATACGCATTATGATAGAGGGCAGAGACTTCACCACGATAAATACTATGGCTTTGCAGATAGCCGACACGATAAAGGAGCGGCTGACGCTTCAACAGCCGCATTAAGGAGTACACGAATTGAGGACAGCAAGCAACTGGAAGGACTATGTCATACTTGACACGTCGGACGGCGAAAAGCTCGAAAAATGGGGAAAGGTGTCGCTCGTGCGACCCGACCCGCAGATAATATGGAAGACCGACAGGCACGACCCGCTGTGGACGGGCGCTGACGGTCACTATCACCGCTCGAATAAGGGCGGCGGCGAGTGGGAGTTCCGCAAGCGCCTGCCAGAGAGCTGGAAGATAAGCTACGGAGCACTGACGTTCATCATACGTCCCACGGGCTTCAAGCACACGGGCTTGTTCCCCGAGCAGGCAGTCAACTGGGACTTTATGGCTGAAAAGATACGCGGTGCAGGACGTGAGATAAACGTCCTGAACCTTTTTGCCTACACAGGCGGAGCAACTCTCGCGTGTGCGGAGGCGGGCGCGAATGTCTGCCACGTGGACGCGTCGAAGGGAATGGTGCAGTGGGCGCGCGACAACGCCGCGGCTTCGGAACTTGCCGAAAAGCCGATACGCTGGATAGTGGACGACTGCGAGAAATTCATCGCGCGCGAGATACGCCGCGGCAGGAAGTACGACGCCGTTATCATGGACCCGCCCAGCTATGGCAGAGGTCCCGGCGGCGAGGTGTGGAAGCTTGAGGACTGCGTGTATGACCTCGTGAAGCTGTGCTCGGGCGTGCTCTCGGACGAGCCGCTCTTCTTCCTGATAAACAGCTATACGACGGGGCTTTCACCGTCGGTAATGGGATATATCCTCGGCAGCGTGCTGACGGAGCGTTTCGGCGGAGCGGTCAGCTTCGACGAGATAGGCTTGCCCGTGCAGTCCACGGGTATGACCCTACCCTGCGGCTCTACGGCGATATGGCAGAAATGACCTGTAGGTGCGCACATTGTGCGCCCGCAAATATACCGCAAAACCCGCGGCTACATTCTGTAGGGGCGACCATTTGCCGTCCGCGTTCAGCTTAACGTCCCGCATTTACGCAAACACCCACCATATGCAAAGGAATAATATGGAAAACATCATTGAGATAAGCGGTCTGCATTTCAGCTACCCGTCCGACGGTGACACCGAGCCCGCGGAGGTACTGAAGGGCATTGACCTTACAATAAAAGAGGGCGAGTTCGTAGCGGTGCTCGGGCACAACGGCTCAGGCAAGTCCACACTCGCCAAGCATATCAACGCGATACTGCTCCCGACGGAGGGCAAGGTCGTGGTTGACGGCATAGACACCGCCGACGAGTCCCGCCTCTTCGAGCTGAGACAGCGTGCGGGAATGGTCTTCCAGAACCCCGACAACCAGATAGTTTCGTCGGTGGTCGAGGAGGACGTCGCGTTCGCGCTCGAAAACCTCGGCGTGCCTTATGAGGAAATGCGCAGGCGCGTGGACGAGTCGCTGAAAGCCGTCAATATGTACGACTACCGCCAGCACTCGCCGAGCCAGCTCTCGGGCGGACAGAAGCAGCGTATCGCCATCGCGGGCATTATCGCCATGCAGCCGAAATGCATTATCCTCGACGAGCCGACAGCCATGCTCGACCCACAGGGACGCCGCGAAGTCATGGCGACGATAAAAAAGATGAACCGCGAGCAGGGCATAACAATCGTCCTTATCACGCACTATATGGACGAGGCGGCTCAGTGCGACCGCGTTGTCGTGATGGACAAGGGCACTGTCGCGCTGGACGACACCCCGCGCGAGGTCTTCTCGCACGTGGAGCGGGTAATGGAGATAGGGCTCGACGTCCCGCAGGTGACTGAGCTCGCGTGGGAGCTCCGCAAGGCGGGCTGTGATATCCCGCAGGACATCATCACCGAGGACGAATGTGTCGCGGCTATCCAGAAACTGTTCGCCGCGAAATAACTCTGTAGGGGACGCCGCGGCTAACAGCCGCCCGTACCCTCTGTCAGCTTCGCTGACATCTCCCTACACTGTAGGGAGTCACCCGGCGTCCCGCATAATAACAAAACAACCCGCGGCTTCATTCTGTAGGGGCGCACAGTGTGCGTCCGCATTTAACGAAACGACTACCCGCAACCGCAGGCTAACGGCTAACGGCTAATGGCTAATGGCTAACGGCTTAGAAAACAAAGGAGCGAAACCACATTGGCAATTCTTGAGACCCGACAGCTGACATATACCTACAGTATCGGCTCGCCGTTCGAGAAGACGGCGGTCGACCACGTAGACCTCAAAATTGAAGAAGGCGAAATGGTCGGCGTGATGGGTCATACAGGCTCGGGCAAGTCCACACTGATACAGCATTTCAACGGTCTGCTCCGCCCGACGTCGGGGCAGGTGCTCCTCGATGGGCAGGATATATGGGCGGACAAGAAAAAGATACGCGATGTCCGCTTTCAGGTGGGACTCGTCTTCCAGTACCCCGAGTACCAGATATTCGAGGAGACGGTGTTCAAGGACATCGCCTTCGGACCGCGCAATATGGGACTCGACGACAAGGAGATAAAGCGCCGCGTGCTCGAAACAGCGCATGATATCGGTCTGCGCGAGGAGCTCCTCAAGCGCTCGCCGTTCGACCTCTCGGGCGGACAGAAGCGCCGCGTTGCTATCGCGGGCGTCATGGCTATGGAGCCGAAGGTGCTCATTCTCGACGAGCCCACGGCGGGGCTCGACCCCGCGGGCAGGGACAAGATACTCTCCCACATCAAGCGCTACCACGAGCGCAGGAAGAACACGATACTGATAGTCTCGCACAGCATGGAAGACATAGCAGGCTTCGCAGACAAGATACTCGTCATGAACAAGGCTAAGCTCTTCTGCTACGACGACACCGAGAAGGTCTTCGGCAGAGCGGAGGAGATATCCGAGATAGGACTCGACGTGCCGCAGATAACCAAGGTATTCATGGAGCTCAAAAAGCAAGGGCTCGACTTCGGCAAGGAGGTCTACACGGTGCCCTACGCACGCGACCTGCTGCTGAAGCACCTGCACGGAAAGGCAGGTGACGGGCAGTGCTGAGAGACGTTACCATAGGACAGTATTTCCCGGGAAACAGCATAATACACCGCCTCGACCCGCGCTTCAAGATAGTCATCACGCTGATATACATCCTGATGCTCTTTACGGGCAGCAACGTGGTGTGCCTCGCGGTCGGAGCCGTATACACGCTGATAGCCGTGTTCCTGTCGCGGATACCGCTGAAAATGTTCTGGAAGAGCGTGAAGCCGCTGCTGCCGTTCCTGCTGATAACGGCTGTGCTGAACGTCCTCCTCGTTGACAGCGGCGACGTTTACTTCAAGTGGAAATTCCTGAAGGTGACCGAGGGCGGTATAAACATCAGCGTCTTTATGATAATAAGGATAGTCCTGCTGATAATGGGCAGCTCGCTGCTGACCTACACCACCTCGCCCATCACGCTGACGGACGCGATAGAGCGCCTGCTCTCGCCGCTGAAGCTGCTGAAATTCCCCGTGCACGAGCTCGCGATGATGATGTCGATAGCCCTGCGCTTCGTGCCGACCCTCATCGAGGAGACCGACAAGATAATGTCGGCGCAGAAGGCAAGAGGCGCCGAGATAGACACGGGCAGCTTCCTGACAAGGGCAAAGAATATGATATCCATACTCGTACCGCTTTTCATATCGTCGTTCCGCCGTGCCGACGAGCTCGCCACGGCTATGGAGTGCCGATGCTACAACGGCGGCGAGGGAAGAACAAGACTGAGACAGCTCAAAGCCTCCGCACGCGACGTCATCGCGCTGGTGATAACGCTGATGTTCTATGCGGCAGCGATAGCGGTGAGCATTATCTTCAAACACCTGATGAAATGAATCCTGAGCCGTTAGCTAACGGCTCAACACACTAACAGACTGAAAAAAAGAGATGAAAAAGAAAAAAGATACAATGAAACGAAAACTCAAAAAGCCCTCCTCTCTGACCTATGAGAGATTCAGAAAAAGCAGGGCAGGCAGGATACTGTACGACAAGGGCGTGCTGTATTTCGCACTCACCTTTATAATACCGTCGGTGCTGATGCTCATCGGCTTCGGTCAGAAGGGCATACACCCCTTCGGCAAGAATCAGATGCTCGTCGTTGACCTGTGGCACCAGTACTACCCCTTCTTCCGCGTGGTCAGCGAGAAGCTCCGCACGGGCGGCTCGTTCCTGTATTCGTGGGAAAACGGCATGGGTACGAACTTCCTGTCGCTGATATCCTACTATGCGGCGAGCCCGCTGAACCTTCTTTCGATATTTACGCCGAACTCCGCCACCCGCGACGCGCTGACGTTCATACTCGTGGCGAAGATAGGCTTCGCGGGAGCATTTTTCAGCTGCTTCCTGCGGTATACCTATAAGCGCAGGGACCTCTCGATAGTTATTTTTTCGACAATGTTCGCCCTGTGCAGCTATATGCTCGGCTATTACTGGAACGTTATGTGGTTCGACACGATAGCGCTGTTCCCGCTCGTTATGACGGGGCTTGTCGCGATGTGCCGCGAGGGAAAGTGGAAGCTCTACACCCTCATGCTCGCGCTGTCGCTCTTCTCTAACTACTACATCGGCTACTTCACCTGCGTATTCACGCTGTTCGCTTTCTTCGCGGCAGCGGTCATCGAGTGCAAAGGCGTGACGGACTTCCTGTACAAGCTGTGGCTGGTGATACGCTCGTCCGTCATCGGCATAGCTCTCGGAGCCTTCCTGCTCCTGCCCGCTTATGAGGGACTCAAGCTCACCTACAGCATAGACAACCGGTTCCCCAAGACCGTAAAGTGGTACGAGAAGTGGTACGATATCATCGCGAATCTGCTCTCCTACAGCGAACCCGCCAAGAAGGACGGACTTCCCAACTTCGCCTGCGGTATGCTCGCGGTGCTGCTGTTCGGAGTGTTCCTCTTCTCGGCAGGGATAAAAATACGCGAGAAGATAGCGCTCTCGTCGCTTCTGACGATAGTGTTCGTCTGCTGCAACCTCAATGTGCTCAACTTTATATGCCACGGCTTCCATGCGACGAATCAGATACCCTACCGCTTTGCGTTCATCTTCTGCTTCGTGCTCGTGACGGCGGCGTACCGCTCCTACGATGTCATGACCGCGAAAGGGATAAAGCTATACCAGCTGTTCCTGCTCCTGCCTGCTCCCGCGCTCGTCTTCGGGCTCAACGTGTGGAAGATGTGCAGGGGTGACGGCTTCTCGTTCGACGGAGCCTTCCGCGCGTCGGCTTTCATCGCCGGAGCCTACCTGCTCATATTCATCGCGGGGAAGATGTTCCCCTTCAAGAGCGAATCCGTCCGCAGAAACATCACCAACGGCATTCTTGCGGCAGCTGTCATCGCGGAGCTGACGAGCAATACCATCATCGGCGTCGATACCGTCGGCGCGTCGAGCTACACCACCTACCCCTACATGAACGAGAGCGTGCAGGCTCTGCTCGAAGTCATGCGCTACGACGACTACAGCCCGTTCTCGCGCGTGGAGATGACAACAACCTACACCCTCAACGACAGCGCCCTCTACAGCTATTACGGAGTATCGCAGTTCTCGTCTATGGCGAATGTATCGGTGACGAGGTATTTCCGAAAGCTCGGGCTCTACTCATCCGAGGCGGGCAACCGCTACTACTACCGCAATTCCACGCCTATGGTCAACGACCTGCTGGGCATAAACTATATCATTTCCAAGAACAATGTTCTCAACAACAGCGAGATGTCGCTCGTTGAGATAGCCGAGGCGGGCACCTCGCACCTGTACAGGAGCAAGTACCCGATGTCGATAGGCTTCATGATGAACAGCGACGTGCTCAAGCTCGAGCTCGCCGCCGCGGACAACCCGTTCGAGTTCCAGAATGACGTTGTCATGCTCGCAACAGGCACAAAGGAGGGCATATTCACCCGCCAGCCCGTCCGCGATTACGAATTCACCAACGCCGAGGGCAAGAAAACAGATTTCGGCACCTACAACTACGACGTCACAGACCCGAACGAGAAAGCATCCGCGACCCTGTACTACGACGGCGTCGCGGGAACCCGCCTCTACGGCTATGCCAAGGGCGGCGCAGCTGAAAAGATAGACGTCACCTGCGACGGTCTGCCCGCCGACAGCGATATCTCCGCCGACGACTACCCCATATCGTTCCCGATGGGCAACGGTCAGGAGGGCAGCGACTTTGAAGTCAAGCTCAATTTTGAGGAGAAGAGAAACTCGGGAGCCTTCAATCTACAGGTCTATGCCCTCGATGAGGAAGCCTTTGAACGCGCCTACTCCGAGCTCGCCGATGAGCAGCTCGAGCTCACCGAATTCTCGGACACGAAGCTGAA
>CAMHBN010000033.1 GCA_946183385.1 uncultured Ruminococcus sp. | reverse complement strand
CGTTTCAATTCACGCCCCTGCGTGAGGGGCGACCAGCCATTACCCCATAGTGGTATTTACTATCAGTGTTTCAATTCACGCCCCTGCGTGAGGGGCGACGACAATATCACGACAGCTTTATATCTTTTATAATGTTTCAATTCACGCCCCTGCGTGAGGGGCGACAGCAAATCAGCACAAAAAAGACGCGATGAGCACACCTATTATCATGCACATTCAACATCCAACAGGCTGATTTGCTGCATATTTCAGCTGATAAGTTCATACCGGCTTAATAAATAAGTATTTTTTCCTGCGCCGACCTGCCATGCGTTTTATGTATGATAATGGTCTGCGCATTTATTTTGCAGTCCGCAAAATATACAATGTTCGATTTGCCATAGAGGCAAGCTCATCATAACTGCTTTATCCAGTTATTTTCATCTGAGATCTTTCCCCACGAGATATCATCATAAGGATCCTCCATGAATCCGACCTCTATGCCTGACGGCAAAGCTGATGTTTTTATGCTGACATCATAATCACGGTAGTCCCTCGGATATTCGACATTATCCTTCTTTTTTATGCTGACAAGCTCAAACAGCTTATGTGCAGCTGCGCAGCCCAGCTTTGCCTGACGCAAGCGCTGCTTTTCATCAGAGTCGGTCCCGATATGCTTGAATATTATAAGCGGTGATATTACAGACATTTCGCCCTTGCTTGCAGAACGGTCATGCTCGTACATATTAAGTATTGCTTCAAACAGTATTTTCAGGTCGTTTTCACCAAATCCTGTTTCTTCCGCTAAATTAGCACTGATAAAGCCTCTTGCTTCGTAAAGACCGTACGATATGAACTGCTTTCTGCCCATTGTACGGAGCTTGTCCTCAGGCGTATTTTTTTCAAGCTGTTCGTAGTATTCCGAGCTCTTGTCCTTGTCACCATCTGCCACTACCATTCTTGTTATCGAGATATCCAGCGGCAGTATCGGGTCAACCGACTTTGCAAATGCTATCTGTACGGGTCCTCTCACCTGTCCCGCATTAGGTCCTGTTGAGAGGACTGCTCCGAAAGTTCGGACATCATAGAACATTGAGCAGGCTTCCCGACGTGCAGGTTCGATACTTGCAGTATTCTTCTCGGTAAGCTCCACGCCTGCTTTTTCCTTTGCACGGGCAATAAACTTATTGATATTCGTTGCGTTCTGCATTATAATATCCATCCCGTCCTGTCCTGCGTATGCTGCCTGAACATAATTGCGTATGCGTCTCTTTATCGCAACATCCGTAATATAGCCGTGCATATCCTCAGGATCCATTCTTGGAGAATTACCCATATCGGGATCGCCGTTGGGATTTCCGTTCACGCACTGAATGTAAAACATGAATTCATATCTGTTATTGATAGCCATTTCTTATTCCTCCGTTTTTTTAGATTCGTATACCTGTGACCTCTGAAAATAATAACCAAGTGCAAATTCAGACTGCTGCTCAAGACTGAAGGTTTTCGGGAGAGTGTTTCCTATCCTGCACGATATCTCTTCAAGCTGTTTGCTGTAATAGATATATTTCCCCTGATTTTCACCCTTCAGTTTAGAGAGGTGATACTGCGCCATGGTTGCAAGCTTTCCCATTACAAGCGCAGGTGAAGTACAGGCAGAAGTATAGTAGCGTTCAACAACACCTGCTCCTACTCCGCCAAGCGCTGCATACTGCAAAGCTGCGTATACAGCCATAAGCCTGCCTGTCTGATATGCAGCAGACTGACTGCTTTCGTTGAGTTTGTCCATAATTATTTTATCCTCCTTTTTACTGTATCGGTATTTTCTGTTTAGCCATGCTTTTAATATCTGACAAGCTGTTTTATCAGGGACAGGCATCCCCTTTTCATCGCTGCTCTTGTTGTACAGATCCGACCTGATGTATGCAAGAGCTTTCACTGCAACTGCATCCGGCAGCCGTGTATTATGCATTATCGCATACATTATCTTCGGAACAAGTCCGCTGAGTTCCGAAGCTATACGATCACCGAGCCTTGAATTGTCTGTACTGAATTTCAGCAATCTGCTGTAAACACGAAACATTTTTGAGAACCTGTAACCATATTTCGGTTCGTATATTGAGAGGTCATCATACCATGCCCTGATATTTCCGCACAACTCATCGTAAGTTCCCTCATCGTAGCTGCGTATCATAACTCTGCCGTTCACGCCGCTCAGTGCCATCATATAGTATCTGTTTTCAGGCATCAACGGAAAAGTCCTGTTCTTCATGAATCCGAACATCTCCCTGACTCTGTGTTTATCTTCGGATATCTGCTCGTTATCGGGCTCTTTCACATCATCATCGTCAAAGCCGAAATCAAACATCTGAAAAGCGTCATATTCCGTCTGCTCGCTGAACCAATGAATGTATTTAGCTCCTGCGATCTGTGACGGTGTATCCTTCATAAGCTTTGCCAGCGCTGAATTCATCGCAGTGACTGCTTCTTCGGATACAGAAGCATTTGCTGCCTGTTTGAATCCGTAAGACTGATACACGTCCTTATCAAAGCAAATAAAACTATCGCCCTTCGTATGTCCGCCAACGCTTATAAGTCCCTGAACGGGCGGTACTGTATTTACGGGAGTTACGAGTTCACCTGTTATAAAGCACCTTGCATCTCCGCTTTTTACGGGCTTATCGAACTGCTTGCGGAACTTATCCCACCATTCAAGATAGTCTGTACTTTTTTCAAGAGGAAAACCATCTACCTTCACACTGATAAAATCAGCGGGCTTAATCTTTTTATGGTTCAGAAATTCTTTTTGTATTTGCTCGATATTCCTGATGATCCCATTTACAGCCACTTTAAACCGCGGGTCAAATTCACCTGCTTCGGACATTGAATCAATATAAAACTGCTGCTTTGGTCCGCGTTTACACTGACCGTTTTTGTCGGGTAAATTTAATATCACCTCTGCTTTTTCAGCAATGATATTACTCTTGTTCGCTCCGTTGGCGAGGCTGCCTATATCCGGACACATCGGCGGGATAAAATCCTCTCCCACGCTTTCAAATCCGATAAAATCACCGTCTGCACCGAAGCACATATAATGCTTTATGTTCTTGGTCTTGAATCCTGGACGCACAGCAAGCTGATTATCCTGTGCATATTTATAAAGCGCTTCAAGCATCGCTGACACCTCCTCCGGGCTTCAGCACGAGCGAACTGTCATAATCAGGCACTTCAAGAACACCGTTTTCAAGAACAGCATGGAATACCGATACAAACGGTTCAGCCTTTGCAGTTACCTCGTATTTATGAAGATCAAAGACATCATACAGCATAAATCCGATATCCATGTTCTCATCGACAGGAGACGAATCGGTCGCTTCATCAAAATAGCAGACAAATTCACGCAGTCCGAGCGACGGCTGGAAAAAGCACTTGCCCGAGCTTATCCTTCTTTTCGCCTGCTCATAAAGCTGATTTACAGTTCCTTTAAAGTCTTTTCTCGGTATGATCTCGGCAGTTATACGATATCTCACATCTCTCAGAGCAACTGTCTGGCGCTGGGTCCTGTTCTCCTCAACAAGCATTGCTTTGGGATTCCTGCCTATTTTACTGTTTATAACTTCATTGCGCTTGAACGTGATATAACGTATAGGACTAAGCACTTCTATCCTTCTGACCTGCCAGTAAAATTCAACAGGTTTTGAATAAACAGCGCTGAGTATCCCCCTTGCAGCCGACGGTGTCATAACAGGATACGTCAGCCTTTCCACCTTCCCCTCAGGTCTTGAAAAGCAGGCAAAATCGCCCCAGACTTCAATTCTTACTTCATTCATTTTTTACCTCCTAAATCAGGTATTCAAGACTGCTTTCATCATCAAAATGCAATCCCGTTGAATCATTGTAAAGCTTGTCGGAAAGAAGTATATACCAACCAGGAACACATTTCTTTTCCTTATTTTTAAAAGTAAAGCACTGCATCGACAGATCTCTCAGCTTTTCTTCATAATAACTCGTCACAGTAACAGGAGCAGCACGGCGCATCCATTTTTTGGATATTCCCTTTGTTTCAGCTTCAGCAGCCAGCTCATCAAACAATTCCTTTGCTCCGCTGTATGGTACCAATACATTCACCCCGCTCTGCTGTATGAATCTGTATTGCTTTTCAGCCTCTTCAAAATCATGCTCATCAATAGCCCTGACAAGTTCCCTTTTGTCATGGTCATTATTGTTTTCGTTGAAAATCTCGGAATAGTATTCGCGTATATGATCGGTATTGTAAATGTCGATTTCATGGCGCGTGAGTATAGTCTTGACTATCATGACAAGACCGCTGTATGAATCGGTCGGGTAAAGCTTTTCTTCATCGGGAACAAACACCTTCATTATACCCGACTGCTTTCCGTTTCTGTTGCAGCGTCCCGCACACTGTATGACCGACTCGAGCGGCGCAAGCGCACGGTACATATAAGAAAAATCAAGGTCGACACCTGCCTCGATACATGACGTTGACACAAGGCGGCACGGAAGCCCTGATCTTAATCTGTTATTGATCTCTTTTATAACTGCATTTCTGTGGGAAGAGCACATATCCGTCGAGATATGAAAACACTCCTCACGGCAGCTTATACCGCTCAGGAGCTCATAAAGTTTCCCGGTATGATCCTTTCGGTTGAGAACACAGCAGACGCTTTCCTTCTCCGCCATAAGCGCGGCGATCTCGGTCAGGCTGACAGGTTCATCAATATCCCATTCAACTGTTACACGCCTTGTGTTATCGTAAAGATAACGAATGTCACTGACGACCTCACAAGGACTGAACTTTATATCTTTTCTGATATCAAAAGCAGGCTGAGTAGCCGTTGAAAGCAGAACCGTACATCTGAACATTTCACACATCGTCCGCATTGTTTCTATCGTGGTACCTGTTAATCCCGGAGGTATGCACTGTGCTTCGTCAAATACGATCACACTGTCTGCAATACTGTGAAGGAATCTCAGATCTGTCGGTTTACGTTTGAAAAACGCTTCAAAAAACTTTACAGATGTTGTTATAACTATCGGGGAATCCCAACGCTCGGACAAAAGCTTCTGCTTTTCATCGTATTCAGCCATGCTGTGAGCTTCGAGCACATCTCCGCAGATCTCACGGTATATCCCGGCATTCTGTGTGATTATCGAAAGGAACGGCAATACAACGATAATGCGCTTCTTATCATGTATCATGGCGTGTTTTGCCGCAAAGGCAAGCAGAGCAAGCGTTTTTCCGGTTCCTGTAGGAGCAGTAAGTGTAAACATCCCCGACCGACTTTCTGCCGCTTTAAAACAGTCATTGAATACGCTGTCCCTGATCTCATTGAGTTTTTTATCAGCCGTGGAATTCTTTTTTACAGCGCTCCTGTATTCTATAAGCGAATCCAGCACACTATGCGCATTGAGCGTATTGTTATCATTCAGCGGGACAGTTTCATCATAGTGCGAGGCTGTCGCGGTATAATCCGCATCGCACAAACATGAGAGCAGCACTCTTGCGTGTAGCATTTCGGAAAGATTTTTATAGTACGACTCAGCATTATCCATCAGCACAGGCTTTTCCTCAGGAAAAAACGGTTTCATGTAATCTTTCAGCTTCAGATACTGTGCCTTTCCCGAAACTGCAAATCTTCCGTTTTCTCCCTGATAATCCTCAATACTTAACGACTCCTTGATATTGTCAATATACCACCTCAGCCCATCATGATGTGCGTATATCACTCGTGCAAGCAGTCGGTTAAGACTATACAGCATACACGCTCCTGCCGCGGCGTGGTCGACATTATGCTGTTCACCCTTCAGCACTCCCTGAAACAGGTCTGACGCCTTGCCTGCATCATGAAATATCCCAAGCCATTTACCTGCTGATCCCTCGCCAAATACCTCAGCATACTTTTCCGATAATTCAGCGGTTTTTCCGAGATGGCATTCCAACGTCTCCCACTCACCGCATGAATTGGCAGAATGAGCATAGAACTCTCCCAAATCAGCACCTCCTTTTCATTATGCGCGATCGTGTCATAGAGACTATCCGCATCATAATTCGTATCGTACCACTCAAAACGGTAATAATATAACCTACCTCAGAGCATTCCAAGATAGATTCTGATTTTGCGTGTATTCGTGCCTCCATGCCTGCAAGCCGTTTTATTAATGCTTTAAATCCACATATCGTTATATATAATTTTAATATAGCTATAATAACATATATTCCGCTGTTTGTCAAGTACTTTTATTGAATGTGCGAGATTGGATATCAAAAAAATTTCCTCAGGCACAGCCCGAGGAAATATCATTATATCAGAAGCCGTCCTTCCAGCGGCGGATGTCTTCTTTTCTGAAGGGGAATGCACCGACCGTAAACTGCTCCTTTTCGAGCTCTGCCTGCGTGAACCACGGTGAGACTTCCCTGCCCTCCGTGTGGGTCAGGATATGGAAGCAGACAGCGGGGATAAAGCTCTGTCCGATAAGGTAGCATTTTTCGCCCTTTTCATTTGCAGCTTCATCGACTATCATTACAACGTGAACGTCATTGCAGATTATATCTCCGATGCGCATATCATCGGACGAAATGACCTCGGACTCCTTTTGCAGCGAAAGCGTGCCTGAATAGCGCATTACCTCTTTAAGGTAATTCATGTACTGCTGATGGCTTTTATCGGGGAGCGCCGCGGGTATCTCGCAGGACAGTCCCGAAAGCACGAGCATCCTCTTTCCCTTGCGCCAGCGTCCGTAGTCGCACACATCGCCGTTTGAAAACTGAAAGGATATCCTGTCGTACTGTCCTGTCTCGTAGAAATAATCGCTGTAAAGCCTTATCACGCTGTCGGCGCACTGCTGGTAGCCCTCATCGCCGAGGCTTATGTCGAATATCGCCGCGATATCGGTCGAATTCAGCGTGCTCCCGTCGAATACCGGAAGCTTCGTATCGTCGGGCAGGAGCGGATATCCACGCAGGTACTCCGCAAAGCTCCCGTCTTCGGCAGGGACGCGCGTATATCCTTCCGGAGGCAGTATCCGCGTTTCAAGCGTCATACCCTCGGGAGCCAGTGACTGTATCTCGAAGAACCTCCCTGCAGGCTCAATAGTGAGCTGTGCGGCTCTCCATTTCGGGTTGGTACGGACATAAACGGCTGTCAGCAATGCAGCAGCGGCGACCGCAAATGCCGCGATACAGATAACACGCTTTTTGCCGCGAACGCCATTATTCTCCATTATCGTCTCCTCCCTCTGCTGTGGATCGTTTCTCCGACCGTTGCTGCTCAGCAAGCGAAAATCCCCGAGTCGCTGCTCGGGGATATGCTGTATCTGTGTTTTTACCATTCGCTGTCGCGCTGACTGTACAGGTACATCGACGCCGCAAAAATAATGTACCCGATCACCGCGCCCATCGTGTTCGTGAGCACGTCATCGACCTCGGTCAGACCGCGTCCGGTTATATACTGCATCGCCTCGATAAATGCCGAGAACGCAGCCCCCGCAAGCACAGTCAGCACAGGGTTCCTGAATCGCTCCGACACGCACGGGAGCAAGGCTCCGAACGGGACAAAAAGCAACACATTAAGGACTATCTGCTTGAACCAGAACTTGTGGTTCGGCTGCACGAGCATCGCCTCGAACTCACGGAGCGGAGTCAGCACCACTCCCCTGTTTTCGGGCGTGCGGAGCGTCATTGACTCGCGCACGACAAACGTGAGTATCAGGACGCCGATGATATAAAAACCAAATATACAGAATACTGATGTTTTCTTACTCATTATAGCCATTGGGATTATTCTTCTGCCAGTTCCATGAATCGCGGCACATATCTTCAAGTGTTTTCTCGGTCTTCCAGCCGAGCACCTTCCATGCCTTATCCGCATTCGCGTAAAGCTCGGCGAGGTCGCCTGCTCTGCGCGAGCCGTAAACATGGTTGACCTTCAGCCCGTTCACGCGCTCGAATGTCTCAACTATCTCCGTTACGCTGTAGGGCGTACCTGTTCCGAGATTGAATATCTCGCAGCACTTTTCATTGCTGAGGATGTAGTCGATAGCCTTGACATGACCCTTTGCGAGGTCAACGACGTGGATATAGTCACGTCGGCAGGTACCGTCGGGAGTGGGATAATCCTGTCCGAAGATAGTAAGGCACTCACGCTTGCCGACTGCGACCTGTGTTACGTAAGGCATGAGATTGTTCGGAATGCCCTGAGGGTCCTCGCCTATCATGCCCGACTCATGAGCTCCGATGGGATTGAAGTAGCGGAGGAGCACAACGGAGAGCTTCTCATCCGCATTTGCTGCATCAGTCAGTATCTGCTCCATCATCGACTTCGTCCAGCCGTAGGGATTGGTACACGCACCGCGCGGCATAGTCTCAATGAACGGGACCTTGTTCTCCTCGCCGTATACCGTCGCACTTGATGAAAACAGCATATTGTTGACGCCGAATTCCTTCATCGTCTCAAGAAGCGAAAGTGTGGTGTCGATATTATTGCGATAGTACATAACGGGCTTCTGCACCGACTCGCCGACTGCTTTAAGTCCCGCGAAATGAATGACCGCATCTATCCTGTTCTCTCCGAATATCTCCGCAAGCTTTGCGTTGTCCTTGATATCCAGCTCATAGAGCTTTACGGGCTTCCCCGTTATCTTCTCAACGCGTCTTATCGCTTCGGGCGAGCTGTTTGAATAGTTGTCCGCGACCACTACATTATAGCCCGCGTTCAGAAGCTCCACCGCAGTATGCGAGCCGATATAGCCTGCTCCGCCTGCCAAAAGAATTGTATGCATAATGTTCTCCAAAACCAGTGTTTTTCATATTATGGCAAAACACCGACCGTATCAGTATACTGTCGGTGTCCGCCGGATTATTCTCAATACTTAACTTTTCCGTCAGCCACAGCCCTGAGGTGTGCGCCGTAGGGGCTCTTGCCGTAAGCCTCGGCTGATTTGAGAAGTCCTGCCTTGTCTATCCAGCCATTGATAAAAGCTATCTCCTCGGGAGCTGAGATAGTGATGCCCTGTCTGTTCTGAACCATCTCCACGAAGTTTGCAGCGTCGAGAAGGCTCTGCATCGTACCGGTATCAAGCCAAGCGAAGCCGCGTCCGAGGAGCTGAACATCGAGGAGTCCGTCATTGAGGTACATATCATTCAGCGTTGTTATCTCAAGCTCGCCGCGTGCAGAAGGCTTTACCTGATTTGCCCTGTCGCTGACGCCTGCGGGATAGAAGTACAGACCTGTTACCGCGTAGTTGGACTTGGGCTCTGCGGGCTTTTCCTCGATAGAAAGAGCCTTACCGTTCTCGTCAAACTCGACTACGCCAAAACGCTCGGGATCGGGTACATAGTAGCCGAAAACAGTCGCTCTGCCGTTCTCCTCTGCGTTCTTCACGGAAGCTCTCAGCATCCTGCCGAAGCCGTTTCCGTAGAAGATGTTGTCGCCGAGAACCATCGCACCTGCTTCTCCCGCGAGGAACTCCTCGCCGAGAATGAACGCCTGAGCAAGTCCGTCGGGACTGGGCTGGACCTTGTAGCTGAGGTTGATGCCGTACTGGCTGCCGTCACCGAGAAGAGCCTCGAAACGAGGTGTATCATCGGGTGTTGAGATGATGAGGATATCCTTGATACCCGCAAGCATAAGCGTGCTGAGCGGGTAGTATATCATCGGCTTGTCGTAAATGGGAAGCAGCTGCTTCGATGTGACCTTTGTCAGCGGATAGAGACGTGTGCCGCTTCCGCCTGCAAGAACGATTCCCTTCATAACACTTTCTCCTTAAAATTTAAATGTATCCTTGAAACCGAGCCACTTCTGATCCTTGTCAGAGAGGTTGAGCTTCGTTCCGTCTTCGAGTGTATATCCCTCGGCACTTGCCGTGCCGTTGTACTCGCCTTTAACTCCGACGCCTGCCCAGTCGATACCGATCTCAGGGTCGTTCCAAGCCATTCCGCCCTCGTCGTTCGGGTGGTAGAAGTCGTCACACTTGTAGCAGAATTCAGCTACATCCGAAAGGACAAGAAATCCATGAGCAAAGCCCTTAGGGATAAGAAACTGCTTCTTGTTCTCCTCGGTCAGTTCAACGCCGTACCACTTGCCGTAAGTAGCAGAGCCCGTTCTGAGGTCGACCGCAACATCGTAAACGCTGCCCTTAATTACTCTTACGAGCTTAGTCTGCGGGAACTGCTTTTGGAAATGAAGTCCGCGGAGAACCCCCTTTGTAGAACAGGACTGGTTGTCCTGAACGAACACGATATTTATGCCGGCTTCTTCCATATCGCGCTGTGAATATGTCTCCATGAAGTAGCCGCGGTTATCGCCGTGAACAGCGGGAGTGATAACGCAAAGTCCCTCGATTCCGCCGACGTTTTTCTCAACTGTTATCTGTCCCATTTCACTGTATCTCCTTTAAGTATCTTGAAAGCGCATCCTGCCATGTCGGGAGCGGTGTGAAGCCGTTCTGAACGAGCTTCGACTTGTCAAGCCTTGAATTGAACGGACGTGCCGCCTTGCTCAGACCATACTCGGCAGTCGTAACAGGTGTTACCTTTGTGGGCATTCCTGCCTGCTTATAAATTTCAACTGTGAAGTCATACCAGCTGATAAATCCGCCCTCATTTGTTGCATGATAATAGCCGTACTTCTCAGTTTCAGCCATATCAACGAGAAGTCTTGCGAGGTCGAATGTGTATGTCGGAGTTCCTATCTGGTCGGAAACTACGCGGACTTCATCATGCGTCTTGCCTACGTTTATCATGGTTTTGATGAAGTTTTTGCCGTTCACTCCGAATACCCAAGCGATACGCACGATGAAATACTTGTCGAGAGTATTTGCAACTGCAAGCTCGCCGTCAAGCTTCGACTGTCCGTAGACATTCTGCGGAGCATAGTCCTTGCAGTCGGGCTGCCACGGTGTTTCACCCTGACCGTTGAAAACATAATCAGTGGAAATGTATATCATCTTGCAGCCGAGCTTCTTGCAGACGTTGGCGATATTCTGCGTTCCGTCAACGTTAATAGCCTTGACCTTCGGACGATTTTCCTCGTCCTCAGCGGCGTCAACAGCAGTCCATGCTGCACAGTGGATAACAATATCAGGCTTGACATCGGAGATAGTCTTTGCAACTGCTTCTGCGTCTGTAATATCGAGCTTGATGTACTCGCAGTCAGCGGCAGTCTCGTCGAGAATATCGCTTCCGACCGCGGTGTATCCGCGCTTTTTCAGTTCATTGACAACATCGTAGCCGAGCTGTCCGCCGACACCTGTAACGAATGCTTTCATCGCTCACACCTCTGCACGGTTGCCGTACATTTTCTCATAGTAGTTCTGATACTCGCCGCTGATGATAGTCTCCCACCACTCGCGGTTCTCGAGATACCACTTGATAGTCTTCTTGATGCCGTCCTCGAACTTTGTCTCGGGCAGCCAGCCGAGCTCGTTGTGGATCTTTGTCGGGTCGATAGCATAGCGCATATCGTGTCCCTTACGATCTTCAACATGAACGATCAGGCTCTCCGGCTTGCCGAGCTCCTTGCATATCAGCTTTACGATATCGATATTCTTCATCTCGTTGTGGCCGCCGATGTTGTAGACCTCGCCGACCTTACCCTTGTGGATGATAAGGTCGATTGCGCGGCAGTGATCCTCGACATACAGCCAGTCGCGGACATTCAGACCCTCGCCATAAACCGGAAGTGGCTTGTCAGCGAGAGCATTCGCGATCATGAGCGGGATAAGCTTCTCGGGGAAGTGGTAAGGACCATAGTTATTTGAACAACGTGATATTGTTACAGGAAGTCCGTATGTACGATTGTATGCCATTACCAACAGGTCTGCGCCAGCCTTTGACGAGCTGTAAGGGCTGCTTGTGTGAATAGGTGTAGTCTCTGTGAAGAAGAGGTCGGGACGGTCGAGCGGAAGGTCTCCGTAAACCTCGTCGGTCGATACCTGATGATAGCGCTGAATTCCGTACTTGCGGCAAGCGTCCATGAGAACCTGAGTACCGAGAATATTTGTCTGAAGGAAAATCTCAGGATTCTCGATTGAGCGGTCAACATGGCTCTCCGCAGCAAAGTTTACAACGATGTCGGGCTTCTCCTCCTCGAAGAGCTTGTACACGCCCTCGCGGTCGCAGATGTCGAGCTTCACAAAGCGGAAGTTCGGGTTGTCCATGACGGGAGCAAGCGTGGAGAGATTGCCCGCATAAGTGAGCTTGTCCAGACATACGATACGATAGTCCGGATAAGTGTTCAGCATGTGGAACACGAAGTTTGAGCCGATGAAGCCGGCACCGCCAGTAACGATAATAGTCATTAGAATTACCTCCAA
>CAMHBN010000032.1 GCA_946183385.1 uncultured Ruminococcus sp. | reverse complement strand
CACCAAGGAGGCGACACTGCTCGGCTTCGGATTCTTCGGCGGAGCTCTCGGAGCACTCGCGGGAATGAAGCTCTTCCGCCACAAGACCAAGCACTGGTATTTCTGGGTGGTAAACGTCGCGGGACTGGCATGGCAGGCAGGGCTTCTCGTATTCCTTGCCATAGCCTTCATCAGAGCTCTCTGATTTCAAAAAATATTTGCCGCATTGACGGCTTTTCTATTGACAAAGATCTCATTTTATGTTAAAATGAATAAAATTGCAGAGAAGCTTCGGTTTCAGAGCAAGATTTTTGACCTCTCCCCTTCTCGGGAGATAAACGCCATACGGACAGCGGGTCAAATGCCGACCGCCGGACGAGTTGTTCGGCTGGCAACTTCTGTTGCCTTATTGTTTTTATAAGTTTTATCAGCTTGTGAAAGGTCAATAAGAGTAGTAAAAGGTATCTTTGCTTATATAGACTCTGAAACCGCTTTGAAGTTACTATGCTTTATGCTATGATTTCATACACGTACAGGCTGAAAGGTCTGTACGTTTTTTTCTGAGGTGTGTAATATGGAAAACAAACTCAAGCTTTACGGCTTCAATAATCTGACAAAGTCCCTGAGCTTCAACATCTACGACGTCTGTTACGCCAAGACGCCTAAGGCTCAGCTCGAATATATCGCTTATGTTGACGAGGTGTACAACTCCGAGCGTATCACCGACATAATGACCCACCTCACGGAAATGATAGGCGCACAGGTTCTGAGCGTTTCCCGTCAGGACTACGACCCGCAGGGAGCTTCCGCTACCTTCCTCATCGCGGACGACACGATGATACCGGCAGGCGGCAGCGAGACAGTCGCACACCTCGACAAGAGCCACGTAACGGTGCACACCTATCCCGAGTACCACCCCGATACGAGCATAGCTACCTTCCGCGTGGACATCGACGTTGCCACCTGCGGCAAGATAACGCCTCTTACGGCACTCGACTACCTCATCGGAAGCTTCGATTCCGACATCATCACAATGGACTACCGTGTACGCGGCTTCACGCGCAATCTCGACGGCGAGAAGCTCTTCATCGACCACGACATCACCTCGATACAGAACTACATCGACCCTTCCCTGCTCAACAAGTACGATGCGGTCGATATCAACGTATATCAGGCAAATATGTTCCACACGAAAATGCTCATCAAGGACATCATCCTGCAGAATTACCTGTTCAACACCGACGTCCAGGAGCTCCCTCCGAGAAGCCGCCTCGACATCACGAACGCTCTCAGGAAGGAAATGATCGAAATATTCAGCGGAAGGAACGTGTACGGAAATGACTGAGCTCTCACAGGTGAACGCCCCGATATATGAGGCTCTCCGCCGCTTCAGACGAATGAGGGTAGTCCCCTTCGACGTCCCCGGCCATAAGCGCGGACGCGGCAATATGGAGCTCACCGAATTTCTCGGCGAGGACTGCATGAACGTCGATGTCAACTCGATGAAGCCGCTCGACAACCTCTGCCATCCCGTGTCCGTGATAAAGGACGCGGAAATGCTCGCAGCACAGGCATTCGGCGCGGCTAACGCATTCTTCATGGTCGGCGGCACGACCTCCGCGGTGCAGAGCATGATAATGTACGCCTGCAAGGAGGGCGACAAGATAATCATGCCGCGAAACGTCCACCGCAGCGCGATAAACGCGCTCATCCTCACGGGAGCGGTCCCTGTGTATGTAAATCCCGACGTTAACAAGCAGCTCGGTATCGCGCTCGGAATGTCGGTTTCGCAGGTCGAGCAGGCTATCCGCGAGAACCCCGACGCAAAGGCGATAATGGTCAACAACCCGACCTACTACGGTATATGCTCCGACCTTAGACGTATAACCGAGCTCGCACACGCCCACGGTATGCTCGTCCTCGTGGACGAGGCTCACGGCACGCACTTCTACTTCGGCGACAACTTTCCCGTGACGGCTATGGCGGCAGGTGCGGACATAGCCTCCGTAAGTATGCACAAGTCGGGCGGAAGCCTTACGCAGAGCTCATTCCTGCTCATGGGCGAGAAAGTCAATGCCGACTATATGCGTCAGGTCATCAACCTCACTCAGACCACCAGTGCATCATATCTCCTGCTCTCAAGCCTCGATATATCACGAAAAAGGCTTGCTCTGAGCGGTAAGGAGATATTCGCAAAAACGGTCGAGATGGCGGAGTACGCACGCTCCGAGATAAACGACATCGGCGGCTATTACGCCTACTCGCGCGAGCTGATAAACGGCGACAGCATTTACGACTTCGACGTCTCGAAGCTGAGCGTTTTCACCCTTCCCGTGGGACTTGCGGGCATTGAGGTATACGACCTGCTCCGCGACGAGTACGACATACAGATAGAGTTCGGCGACATCGGAAATATACTCGCGTATATCTCGGTCGGCGACAGAAAGCGCGACATCGAGCGCCTTATCAGCGCGATGTCCGAGATAAAGCGCCGCTTCGGCAGAACAGGCGCGGATATGCTCAGCCACGAATACATCTCCCCTGTTGTAACGGAGGCTCCGAGAAAGGCATTCTACGCGGAAAAGGTGTCGGTACCGCTCGACGAGTCGGCAGGCAAGGTCTGCACGGAATTCGTAATGTGCTACCCGCCCGGCATACCGATACTCGCTCCGGGAGAGCTGATAACTCCCGAGATAATCGAGTACATCAAGTACGCGAAGGAAAAGGGCTGCCAGATGACAGGCACGGAGGACATCAACATCGAACGCCTCAACGTACTAAAATAAAAATCAAAGGAGCGTGTTTTATGGAAAAGAAAATGAAAACAGTAGGCATCTTAATGAGCGTATTCATGGGCATTACACTTAGCTTCTGCCTCTCGCTTCTGGGCAACCTTCTCGCTGAGGGCGGCTTCAAGCCGATAGTATTCATCATCAGCTTTATCGCAAGCACGCTCATCAGCCTTGTCATCGGCTTCATCGTGCCGATGCGGAAGATATCAACTGCTATAACAAAGAATATGAATCCGCGCGGTATCGGCGCAAAGCTCGTTGACGCGCTCGTGTCCGACATCATCTACACGCCGATAATCACACTCGCAATGATAGTGCTCGTCCGCTTCATGGCTAATAAAATGACAAACGGACAGGCTCAGCTCCCTCCCTTTGCGGTGATGTTCCTGAGCTCGCTGATTATCAGTCTTGTCGTGGCCTTCATTATCATACTCATCGTAACTCCCCTTTTTATGATGCTCTCATTCAAGATTGCGGGAGTTCCCTCGGGCAGACCCGAATAACCCAGGAGGCAAACTATGGAATTATGGTTCACGGAGCGTCACACTCCGAACGTTAACTTTTCAATAAAGGTAGACCACCAGCTCTACAGCGGAAACAGCGAGTTCCAGCGCATAGACGTGTTCGACTCGAAGGAGTTCGGACGCTTCCTCACGCTCGACGGCTATATGATGCTGACGGAGAAGGACGAGTTCATCTACCACGAGATGATAACCCACGTTCCCATGGCGGTACACCCGAATCCGCGCAATATCCTCGTTATCGGCGCCGGTGACGGCGGAGTTGTCCGCGAGCTCACGCGATACACCTCTGTCGAGAGCATCGACCTCGTCGAGATAGACGAGCTGGTAGTGGAGGTCTGCAAGAAGTTCCTGCCGACCACAGCCTGCCGCCTCGATGACGAGCGCGTGCACATCTACTACGAGGACGGCGTGAAGTTCATACGCCGCTGCGAGAACAAATACGACATCATCATCGTCGATTCGACCGACCCCTTCGGTCCGGGCGAGGGGCTATTCACGAAGGAGTTCTACGGCAGCTGCTTCAAGGCGCTGCGCGAGGACGGCATAATGGTCAACCAGCACGAGAGCCCGTTCTACGCCGAGGACGCCGCCGCAATGCAGCGCTCGCACAAGCGAATAGTCGAGAGCTTCCCGATAAGCCGCGTATATCAGGCTCATATCCCGACCTATCCCTCGGGACACTGGCTGTTCGGCTTCGCGTCAAAGAAGTACCACCCCGTACGCGATTACGAGCCGACGAAGTGGAGTATGCTCGGCATAAAGACCAAGTATTACAACACGCAGCTCCACACGGGAGCATTCGCGCTGCCGAATTACGTTGAGGAGATGCTCAGAGATGTTGAATAAGAACGTACAGACATTTATCGCCTGCGACGCCGAATACGGGGACGCGAAAATTGTCCTATTCGGCGCGGGATTTGACGGAACTACGAGCTTCCGCCCGGGCACGAGATTTGCTCCGACGGTGATACGCAGCGAAAGCTTCGGGATCGAGACCTACAGCCCCTACCAGAACAGGGATATGCTCGATTACAGCTACTTTGACAGCGGCGACCTCGAGCTCCCGTTCGGCAGCGCAGAGCGCACTCTCGCGGACATCACACAGCGCTCGGACACGATACTCAATGACGGCAAGCTGCCGTTTATGATAGGCGGCGAGCACCTCGTCACCCTCGGCTCGGTAAAGTCTGTCAAGAGCAGATACGATGACCTTTACATCGTCCACTTCGACGCCCACGCCGACCTCCGCGACGAGTACCTCGGTCAGCAGCTTTCACACGCGTGCGTACTGCGCCGCTGTCACGAGCTTGTCGGCGACGGACACATCTTCCAGTTCGGCATACGCAGCGGCGACCGCGACGAGTTCGTCTTCGCTGACGAGCACACAGAAATGCACAAGTTCAGCTTTGACGGTCTTGAAGAGACCGTGGAGAAGCTCAGGGGCAAGAACGTCTACTTCACGCTCGACCTCGATGTCCTCGACCCATCGGTATTCCCGGGTACGGGAACTCCTGAGGCAGGCGGCGTCACATTCGACGAGCTGCGCAGGGCGGTAACGCTCGTGTGCAGCAGGCTCAATATTGTCGGCTGCGACGTGAATGAGCTCAGCCCCACCTACGACCAGTCGGGCGTGTCAACAGCCGTTGCCTGCAAGATAATTCGCGAGATGCTGCTTGCGCTTTCGTAAAGGAAAACGCCTATGAATATTTACAGAGCACAGAACGCTGCGGGACTTACCGAGATCCGTATGGCATATCTATGTGAGGACTTTCCCGAAATGCCCGCGGAACAGGCTGAACAGATACGTTCAAGGCTTCCGCGTTATTATGCAGAGCACCTCAACTGCGATTTCTTCGCGTATATCGGCGAGGACAGCGGGAAAATCATCGGTTCGGCATTCCTCGTTTTAAATGAGATGCCGCCGAATTCAAGCTTTCCGCATGGCAGAACAGGCACGGTGCTGAACGTCTATGTTTCGCCCGAATACAGGAGAAAAGGCATAGCCTCTCAGCTAATGGAGCTGCTTATATCAGACGCAAGGGCAATGGAGCTTGACTACATCGAGCTCAAAGCCTCAGAAGACGGATACCCGCTCTACAAAAAGCTCGGTTTCGGGGACAGTGTTTCGCATTTCAAACCAATGAAGCTGATAACAAACTAATATATAACGAAAAGGAGTATGAAAAATGGGAAAATGTATGATAATCGGCTGCGGCGGAGTTGCGTCCGTGGCTATCCACAAGTGCTGCCAGAACAGCGACGTATTCGAGGGCATTATGATTGCGAGCCGCACCAAATCCAAGTGCGACGCACTCAAGGAGAAGCTCCAGCCCACGACTAAGACCGTCATCGAGACCGCGCAGGTCAACGCCGACAACGTTGACGAGCTCGTTGCTCTTATCAACAGCTACAAGCCCGATGTCGTGCTGAACCTCGCGCTCCCCTATCAGGACCTCACGATAATGGACGCCTGCCTCGCGACAAAAACTCACTACGTTGATACCGCCAACTACGAGCCGCTCGACACGGCTAAGTTCGAGTACAAGTGGCAGTGGGCTTACCGCGAGAAGTTCAAGGAGGCAGGTATAACGGCTCTCCTCGGAAGCGGCTTCGACCCAGGTGTTACGGGAGTATTCTCCGCTTACGCGATGAAGCACCAGTTCGACGAGATAAACTACATCGACATACTCGACTGCAACGGCGGCGACCACGGCTACCCGTTCGCTACCAACTTCAACCCCGAGATAAACATCCGCGAGGTGTCCGCCAAGGGAAGCTACATCGAGGACGGCAAGTGGGTCGAGACCGAGCCCATGGAGATAAAGCGCGTGTACAACTTCAAGGGCGTAGGCGAGAAGGATATGTACCTCCTCCACCACGAGGAGCTCGAATCCCTTGCTATCAACATCAAGGGGATCAAGCGTATCCGCTTCTTCATGACATTCGGTCAGAGCTACCTCACACATCTCAAATGCCTCGAAAACGTGGGTATGACCTCCATCGAGCCGATTATGTACGAGGGTAAGGAGATAGTACCGCTCCAGTTCCTGAAGGCTGTTCTCCCAGACCCTGCTTCACTTGGTCCGAGAACTGTCGGCAAGACCAACATCGGCTGTATCTTCCGCGGCAAAAAGGACGGCAAGGACAAGAACTACTATCTCTACAACATCTGCGACCATCAGGAGTGCTACCGCGAGGTAGGCTCGCAGGCTATCTCCTACACTACGGGCGTTCCCGCTATGATAGGCGCTATGCTCATCATGACAGGCGTATGGAGCGGCGCGGGCGTCTACAACATCGAGGAGTTCGACCCGGACCCGTTCATGGACGCTCTCAACAAGTGGGGACTTCCCTGGGAAGAGGACTTCAACCCCGTTCTCGTTGACTGATAAAGGAGAATCACTATGCTTATAGTTTCCACAGATACGATAAACGGCAGGAATATCGAGGAGATAGGGCTCGTTGACGGAGCTGTTTCCCAGCTCATCAATTTCTCGAAGGGTCTCGGCGCGCTGAATGCCTTCGGACAGGGCGGCGAGCTCGACTCCTACACGGAGAATATCATGAATGCGTGTCAGGTCGCAAAGGGTAAGCTCATACAGCAGGCTATCAAGGAGAATGCGGACGCTATTGTAGGCTACAGGTGCGTCATCTCCGAGGCTTCAAACAGCATCGTAAACGTCTACGCTTACGGCACAGCCGTAAAGTTCGTATGACGGAGCTCAGCAATATCATCGGCAAGGTGCCGACTCCCTGCTATATAGTGGACGAGTCGGCGCTTGTCCGTAATCTTGAGATACTGCGCGGAGTCCGCGAGAGAACGGGCGCGAAGATACTCCTCGCGCAGAAAGCTTTCTCCTGCTACCACGTCTACCCGCTCATTGCGGAGTACCTCGACGGTACGGCTTGCAGCGGACTTTTCGAGGCGCGTCTCGGCTTCGAGGAAATGGACAGGGAGAACCACGTTTTCTCTGCCGCATACCGCGATAATGAGTTCGACGAGATAGTATCATACTGCGGTCACATCATCTTCAACTCGTTCTCGCAGCTCGACCGCTACCGCGACCGCGTTCTTGCTGCGGGCAAGAAGATAGGTCTTCGCATTAATCCCGAATTCTCCACGCAGGAGGGTCACGAGATATACGACCCCTGCTCCCCCGCTTCAAGGCTCGGTATCACGCGGAAAAACTTCCGCACTGACGACCTCGCGGGTGTGACGGGTCTGCACTTCCACACCCTCTGCGAGCAGAACTCCGACGACCTCGAAAGCACGCTGAATGCGGTGATCGAGAGGTTCGGGGACGTGCTTGAAAAAATGGAGTGGATAAACCTCGGCGGAGGTCACCATATAACCCGTCCCGACTACGATATACCGCGCCTTGAGCGCTGTATACGGCTCTTACAGGACAGGTTCGGACTCGAGGTCTTCCTCGAACCCGGAGAAGCGATAGCGCTGAACGCTGGCTACCTCGTGACGGAGGTGCTCGACCTCACCGAGAACGATATGCCCATTGCTATACTTGATATGTCCGCGGCTTGCCATACTCCCGATGTGCTCGAGATGCCATACCGTCCGCCGCTCAGAAACAGCGGTCGGCAGGGCGAGAAGCCGTACTCGTACAGGCTTGGGTCGCAGACCTGTCTCGCGGGCGACTCCATCGGCGTGTACTCCTTCGACAAGCCGCTCCGCATCGGCGACAGGCTCGTTTTCGAGGATATGGCTATATATTCAATGGTCAAGAACAACACGTTCAACGGTATGCCGCTGCCATCGATACTGCTTCTCAAAAGCGGCGGAAAAACGGAGACTCTGCGTGAATTCGGCTATGAGGACTTCCGCGGCAGGCTCTGACGAGGTGACATCATGAGTATTTCTATAACACAATACAACAACGAAGACGTACCTAAAATGATAAGGATATGGAACGACATCGTCGAGGAGGGCATCGCTTTCCCGCAGGAGCAGATTCTGACTCCGCACTCGGGCAAGAACTTCTTCGGTGCGCAGACCTACTGCGCCGTCGCAAAGAATAACTACGGCGACGTCATCGGACTCTATATCCTCCACCCGAACAATGTCGGGCGGTGCGGTCATATCTGCAATGCGAGCTATGCCGTCAGCAAGGACAGCCGCGGTCACCACATCGGCGAGCGGCTTGTTCTTGACAGCCTCAAACAGGCTAAGAAACAGGGCTTCCGCATATTGCAGTTCAACGCCGTGGTGGAGTCGAACGTCTACGCACGGCACCTATACGAGAAGCTCGGCTTCGTGCAGCTCGGTACCATTCCGCACGGCTTCCGCATGAAGGACGGCTCCTACGCGAATATCTGCCCGTACTACCATACGCTGTGAGAGGTGACTGATATGAACGAGCTCTGTATGATAATCAAGGACGTTGTAGTCCCGAATTTTCTCAATATCAGGACATCTCTGCGTACCTACGACAGAGACGCGATATGCTGCGGCGCTCCGTGCTGGAGGTGGGCTTACCACGCGATCCACTCCGCTGACAAGTGGTTCATCAACCCCAATGTCTACGAGGAGCCCGCTTTCCACGTTGAAGGTCTGGACAATCCCGATATCCCGTGCGATGTGGTGCTCACGGACGAGCAGCTCCTCGATTACCTCAACGCCGTCGAAAAGAAAACGCTCGACTACCTCGACACTCTCACCGACGATATGCTGTACGAGAAGCCCGAAAACTGCCGCTTTACGCGGATGGAGCTCGTGCTGAGGCAGTTCCGCCACATCTCGTTCCACACGGGTATGCTCAACGGGCAGACCGCGCTCGCAACGGGACAGTTCCCGATGTGGGTATCGGAAACCTCAAAGTATGTGGACGACGGTATTTTCTTCGGAAGATACCGCAAAGGGAAGGTGCAGCCGTAAGTGTCTCTCTATAAGGGGGCTGAAATTACCGTTTTTGCAACGGAAAACCGTTGATTATCGGAAAAATAATTTTCAACTTTGTAGTCTTGCACAAATAGCAACCGTTTTTGCTTTGCAGCTTTTTGTTCAACAGGACAGCTTTGTTGGGGCGCACAGTGTGCGCCCTTTGTATTTACCCGTGTAGGGACGCGCATTGCGCGTCCGAAATTATGAAAACAACGTTCGGAACGGAATATGCGGACGACCAATGGTCGTCCCTACTGAGCTCTAATCTCTGAGCTCTGATAGCTCATTATAAATATATCATATTTGACAACGGGACTTTTTTGATATATAATATTGTGTGGAAAAATTATCAAGGAGCATTTCTATGAATCCCGAAGTTTACGAAAAATATGAGATAATCGACGCTCATGCGCATATATTTCCCGAAAAAATAGCCGAAAACGCTACCATTAATATAGGCCATTTCTACGGTATCCCCATGACAGGCTGCGGCGTAAGCAGCAAGCTCATCGAGAGCGGCTGCAAAATAGGCGTTTCCAAGTACCTTGTCTGCTCGACCGCTACTTCCCCCCATCAGATACGCAATATCAACAGCTTTATCTCCACCGAGTGCACTATCCACCCCGAATATTATGGCTTGGGCACGACCCATGCCGACTCTGACGACCTCGAGGGCGACATCGCACAGATAAAGGCTCTCGGACTCCACGGAGTGAAGCTCCACCCCGATTTTCAGCGCTTCAATGCCGATTCCCCCGAGGCTTTCAAGATCTATGAGCTCATGGAGGGCGAGCTCCCGCTGATGATACACTGCGGCGACAACAGGTACGACTACTCCTCGCCCGCGCGTATCGCCAATATCTGCAAAAACTTCCCCAAGCTCAAGGTGCAGGCGGCTCATATGGGCGGCTACCAGAGCTGGGACAGGGCTATAGAGCTCCTGCCGCGCAAGTACGAGAACCTCTGCATTGATATCAGCAGCTCCATGCCCTTTATGTCGCCTCAGCGCGCCGCTGAGATAATACGTATGTACGGCGTCGAGAACGCTCTGTTCGGCGTAGATTTCCCGATGTGGGATCACCGCGACGAGCTCGAACGCTTCCTGCTCTGCGGCTTCTCCGAGGAGGAGAACAGGCTCATCCTCTCCGAGAACTTCAAGCGCTTCTACGGGCTTAATACTTGACATATTTTACGATGTATGGTATAATTTATACCGTACTTCATGCCGAAGTGGTGGAATGGCAGACACAGCAGACTCAAAATCTGCCGCAGCAATGTGTACGGGTTCAAGTCCCGTCTTCGGCACCAGCACGGTGTCCGTGCCGCCAGTTCGCGCGGACGCTCGTAAACTCGCTTACTTTTTATAGAGCGGAAGTATTCTTTCGCGAGTGTCACATTATTCATAATGTGACTTTTTTATTTTCATGCGGGCATGCGCGATTCGCGCGGACGCTCGTAAACTCGCTTACTTTTTATAAAGCGGAAGTTTTCTTTCGCGAGTGTTACATTATTCATAATGTGACTTTTTTATTTTCATGCGGGCGCGGGCGGTTCGCGTCGTCACTCGCAAGCTCGCTTACTTCTTATACAGCGGAAGTTTGCTTTCACCGATGTTACCGATTCAATATGAAAAAGCCGCAGACTACCAAGTCTGCGGCTTTTGTGTTCTTATGCGCCCTTATCGGATTTCTTATACGTCGCCACAACGTACATCCCGAGGCTCTCGTTGCGCCTGTCGTATATCACGTTGTCGATGACTGGCACAAGGTGAAAATAGCTCACCCTGTTCGTAACAAACACGCAATACGCTCCGTCTGAAAGATCGAGATCCTTCAGCTGGGTATTGTTGTTGTAGTCGCGCTCCTTGTATATACCGTTCTGCGACATATACTCCTCGAACACGCTCTGGTCGTTGTAGGTCTCGAAGCCTGACCTCTCGGCAAGCTTCTTCAGCTCCTGCTTGACCGTTGAATAATCCCTGCCGACAAGCTTCGTCATCGTTCTCACGACGCAGCTCTGCTTGTCCTCGCTGGGGTCATACTGCTCAAAAGTGAGCTTGCATTCTCCTGACATATTATTCCCCTTCCATGGAGATCTCCCTGAACAGATCCCTCATATCGCGCACCGCTCCGCGCAGCCGCGGCCATGCGTCGATACCATCATTACTCCTTCTCGGTATCAGGTGGATATGGAAGTGAGGTACGGACTGCCCTGCGCTCTCCCCGCTTGCATTCAGGAGATTCACCCCTCTGTATCCGCAGTCCTCCACAAGGTGTAGCGACACCCGTCTGACAGTACGCATAAGGCGCGAAAGCGTCTCTTCATCGCAGTCGAGTATGCTCTCGGTGTGCTTCTTCGGTACGACGAGAATATGTCCGTCAACATCGCCCGCGGTATCCATAAAAGCGAGCGTGTATTCGTCCTCGAAGACCTTCATGCACGGTAAAGAACCGCTGATAAGTCCGCAGAAAATACAGTCCTCCATACTATCCTCCGAAATCCCTGATAGACCAAAAATCATTATATATGAAAAGTGTCCCAAAGTCAATAATATCCAAAGATTTTAAACCTTTTCCGTAGCAGAACTGACCTCTAAAAATGACCGATTAGTCAATTGATACAAAAATTCACAGCAAAAATTGGAGCATTACATATCAAATGCGCAATTTATGACTTGTGATATTCACACTTCTGTAATATAATGGTAATATCATAAGGGAATTGGGCGGATAATACAAAAAAGAAACTTGACCGGATATCTATTCATCTTACATCTATTCTATGAAAGCGAGGATTGATACGCATGGGATCTAATGGTATCAAAAAGCTTGTAAGCGGGATGGTAGCGGGAATTATCTGCCTTTCATCGGTAAATCTGGGAATTTCGATGAATGCTCACGCTGACAAGGTACTCACAACGAGCCCCAGCCATACGCAGGAGACAGGTACTTACGGTGACTACCACCACGAGATATGGCAGGCTGACACTCCGAATTCGTCCACGATGACTCTCTATGAGAGCGGCGGCGGATTCAGCACGACATGGAAGTGCGGACCCAACAACTCAAAGGGCAACTTCCTTGCCAGACGCGGTCTGTTCTACGGACTCAACAACTCCAAGCACTGGCAGGATTACGGCGGAT
>CAMHBN010000031.1 GCA_946183385.1 uncultured Ruminococcus sp. | reverse complement strand
CTCGGATGAGCCTGCAAGATGGATACAGCCCGAATATTCCGACGAGACAGGCTATGTTACCTACGTAAACATCGACGACCAGCTCACGGTCAAGGGCTATGAGTTCAAGCTCGCGCTGGACCTCAAATCCTCAAAGTTCAATGTGTTCTATACACCGAGACCCGAGGGCGAGGCTATACCGCACGGCACCTCCGAGATAGAGGTAGTCGACGCGGATTACCGCTACACGCCCGGCGTTGTTTACCCGAATAACCAGCCCACAAACATCGGCGACCCGAATTCGCCCGCTGACGCTCCCGAGGATACCACGGAGGAAACGACCGAGGACACCACCGAGGAGACAAGCGAGTGGACGGGCGAGTATCCCTCAGAGCCTGAGTACCCTGAGGATACGACATCGTCGGAGGAATATACCACAGAGACGGAAAGCGAGTATATCGTCGGCGAAAACACAGAACAGGAACAGATCACGTATTAAGTTTCAGCACAGCCACATTACAAATTCAGATACAATAACAGTAAGTCTTTGAGCGGCGGGAAAAGCCGTCCGCTCAAAGGCTTATTGCAGTTTTATGAGGCGTTGCTCTCAAGGGGGTGTAAAATTCCAAAAAAATAACCTCTTTTTACCCTTGTGGGTGAAAAGAGGCAAAAAAATTTAAAAACGTATGTTTCGCTTTTAACTTCGTTTGATTAAATTTTGAACGAAACAACCAGTTTTTCCCTATAATTGTGCAAATATATTGTATGCAGTTACAATTGATTAAATCGGTTCCTTGTTATATAATAGTTTTAGGGGTGAAAAACGGTAAAGAGTTCCAAATTTGACCCACTTTGAGGTGAATGAAACCACTGAAAAGTCAGGAAGTGGAGGTGAAGGTCATGCATGAACCGTTGTGCGGTACATTTTATCCCGGTATCGACGCTAAGGGACGCATGAGCTTCCCCAGTAAACTCCGTGATATCCTCGGTGCCGAATTCTATCTCTGTATGAGTCATGACGGACGCTATATCGCCGTTTTTTCCGTCGAAGAATTCAATAAGTATTGCGAAAAGCTCTACCAGCTCAAGGGACCCAACGGCGAACAGATAAGACGTGAGGTCTTTTCGGGCGCCGAAAAGCAGACTCCCGATAAGCAGGGAAGAATCTTTATCTCCCAGAATCTGAGGGACAGAGCAGGAATTACCGATAATGTTACGGTAATAGGCAATATGACAAGAGCTGAGATATGGGCAGGCGACAAGCTTGAGGAAAGCAGGACTCTGGTCGATGCTGCCGCAAGAGAGGCTCTCCTCGCCGACATCTCTCTCTAACTATTGTATGCCTTTGCAGCGCATTTGTCAATAGGTGTGTGTGCAAAAGCATATAAAAGGAGAAATTATGGAATTCAGACATATCCCCGTTCTCCTCGCTGAAACTGTCAGCGGGCTGAACATCCGCCCCGACGGAGTCTATGTGGACTGCACGGCAGGAGGCGGCGGACATTCCTTTGCTATAGCTTCGAGGCTAAGCGAAAAAGGCAGACTTATCGCTCTCGACCGCGATCCCGATGCTGTCAAGGCAGCAGGCGAGAGACTGGCGGAGTTCCCGAATGCTGCGGTTATACACCGCAACTATTCCGAGATAGATAAGGTGCTCGAAGAGCTCGGTATCGGGAAAGTGGACGGCATTCTCATGGATCTGGGAGTTTCGTCACATCAGCTCGACGAGGAGAGCAGAGGTTTTTCCTATCATTCCGACGCGCCGCTCGATATGAGAATGAGCCAAAGCGGAATGAGCGCTGCGGACATAGTGAACACCTTCGATGAGCAGCAGCTTGCAAAGATAATATTTGAGTACGGCGAGGAGAAATTCTCGCGCCGCATTGCCTCGAATATAGTCCGTGCAAGAGAAACGGCTCCCATTGAAACAACACTGCAGCTCGCAGACATCGTCAGGGAGAGTGTCCCGCAAAAGGCAAGACGCGATAAGAATCCCTGCAAAAAGACGTTTCAGGCGATAAGAATAGCGGTCAACTGCGAGTTCGACCACCTCTCCGAGGGACTTGACAAAGCCTTCGCGTGCCTGAAGCCACAGGGCAGACTTGCCGTTATCACCTTCCATTCTCTCGAGGACAGGCTTGTCAAGCAGAGATTCGCAGGCTGGTGCAGAGGCTGTATTTGTCCGCCCGATTTTCCCCAGTGCGTATGCGGACGTAAGCCGCAGGGGGTACTTGTCAACAGGAAGCCCATAGAGGCTGACGAAAAGGAACTGAGTTCCAATAACAGAAGCAGATCGGCAAAACTGAGAATAATAGAAAGGAGCGCAGCTGACAATGGCTGAACGTGATTCGGTATATCGCTATAGTGCTGACGTCTACAGCAGTAGACCGGCTGAAAAGCCCGAATCTCTGCCAAGTCATGGAACACCTGCGAAAAGGCCGCAGATAACTATGATCCAAACTGAAGCAAAGCGCGGTTCTGTTTTTACTATTATTCTGGTATCTGCCCTTGCAGTTGTGCTGCTCGGCACCGTCATCTACAGCCTGAACAGGCGGAACACTATGTACAGCAAGGTAGCGTCGCTCAACAGCGAGCTCAATCTTGCCGAGGCAGAGAACGTGAGGCTCCAGTCTGAACTGGAGGGCAAGCTCTCAGCCAAGAACATAGAGGATTATGCCGAAAACGTACTCGGCATGAAGAAGATAGACTCGTCTCAGATAAAGTATATCGAGATACAGACGGATGACGTTGTGAATATTCCTCAGCAGGACGAGAGCATTCTCGGAAAGGTAAAGACCTTCTTTGAACACTGCGTCGAATATTTCAGAGGGTAGACCAGTATAATATAAAGAAACAGGCTACCCGTAATAATTTTTAAATGCTAACGGCTCTTAAAAAATATATAATGCCGTAGTGATAGTAGAACCAAGGAGATACAGCGAGTGATCGGAATATCCGGGAACGTTGCCCCTGTCCGGGATCGGAAATATACGGACAGGGGATGGCGCTCCCACGCCTGACAAGCGTTTTTCGGTACGGCAGTATCATAGAAACGGACATCACATAAAAAAGAAGATGTTCAAAGGCGGGGCACGACAACACCCTGCCTTATTCTATTTTATATGGAAATCAAGTAAAACGTACAGTTTCTCGGCGTGAATGTTGAGGGACTGCGGCGATAAGCATAGAAAGTGTGATATAATGGCAAACAAGAATCTCCCTTCAAGGTCTATGAAGCTCAGAACAAGGTTCATCATGACTTCGGTGTTCTTTGGTCTGTTTGCGGTAGTAGCGGGCAATTTCTTCAATATATCGGTGCTCAACAACAAGAAGTATCAGGCAATGGCTAACGACCAGCATTTCGGCTCGATAATCATTCCCGCGCACCGCGGCTCTATCTACGACTCGAAGGGCACGCCGCTCGCGAAGAGCGCGTCTGTGTATAAGGTCTTCCTCGACCCCAAGCGCTTCCGCGAGGATATGGATAGCCTCCGGAAGCGTATCGACAAGCAGAAGGAGGACATCGCAAGCGGCAACTTCCAGCCCAAGATAGAGACAACCACCAACGAGAACGGCGAGGAGCAGCAGGTAGTCGTTACCAATACCCTGCCCGAATCTGCGGAGGCATTCCGTGCGGAGGCTGTTGACCTTCTCGCGACAAAGCTCAACATAAAGCCCGAAAAGGTCTCTGCGGCTATGGAGGAGAACACGCAGTACCACGTCCTTCAGGAGCAGGTGGAAAAGCCCGTCGCCGACGAGCTCCTCAAATTCTTCAGCGACCTCGGAATGACCTGCCTCAACGTCGAGGAGGATACCAAGAGATACTACCCGCAGAATGAGCTTGCCGCCTCCGTTATCGGCTTCACGCACGCCGACGGCTACGGTATCTACGGTATCGAGGCTTCCTACAACGATTACCTCTCGGGTACGGACGGCAGGACCATCTCCGCCAAGGACTCGAACGGCAATGAGCTCCCTTACAGGTACTCCAAGACCTACCCCGCCAGAAACGGTGACGATGTATACCTAACCCTCGATATGACCATCCAGTACCGCCTTGAGGAGCACCTCAAGGCAATGTACGACGAATTCGAGATCAAGAACCGCGCGTGTGCGATACTTATGAATGCGAAAACGGGCGCGGTGTACGGCATGGCTACATACCCGAGCTTCGACCTCAACGAGCCGCGCGAGGTGGTTGACCACTCGCCGATTATCACGAACGAGAAGCTCACTCCCGAGGAGACAGAGAGCGCTATGCTCGAGCGCCAGTGGCGAAACAAGTGCATCTCCGAGATATACGAGCCCGGCTCTGTATTCAAGGTCGTGACGAGCGCTGCCGCTTTCGAGGAGAACCTCATCGACTACGAGAAGGACTCCTTTATGTGTACGGGCTCTGTAGAGCTTCCGGGTGCGCTCAGACCGATAGCCTGCCACGAGACGGGCGGTCACGGTCCGCAGGACTTCCAGACAGCGCTCACGAATTCGTGTAACCCCGCATTTATGGAGATAGGCAGACGTCTCGGCGTGGAAAAGTTCTGCTACTACTTCGATGCGTTCGGACTCGACAGCAAAACAGGTATAGACCTTCCCTACGAGGTCTCGGGTATCGGCTTCGACCCCGAGACTATGTCGAACGTTGACCTCGCGGTCAGCTCGTTCGGACAGGGCGAAACTATAACCCCCATGGAGATGATAACCTCCTACTGTGCGGCTATAAACGGCGGATATCTGCTCCAGCCCTATGTCGTTGACAGGGTGCTCGACGTGGACGGAAACGTCGTATTCAAGAACGAGCGCACTGTAAAGCGTCAGGTCATCTCTGAGGAGACCTCCGCGAAAATGCGTGACTGCCTTGAAAAGGTAGTATCGGGAAGCGGCGGCGGAAACGTTACCATCAAGGGCTATTCCATCGGCGGCAAGTCTGGTACCTCCCAGCGACTGATGTACACGGGACAGTACGACGACCAGAGCACCGAATACGAGAATGCCGAGCAACAGGAGTACGGCGCTTCGTACTGCTGCTTCACTCCCGCTGACGACCCCGAGATCATCCTCCTCGTGCTTGCAGATATGCCTAACAGGGATATCGGCTACTACGGAAGCAAGGTCGCTGTTCCGACGGCGAGAAACATCCTCACGGACGTTCTCCCGTATCTCGGCATAAGCCCCGAATACTCCACCGAGGAGCTTGCGAATCTCGATGTGAAGATACCTCTCCTTGAGGGACCGCTCGACGACGCTCTTGCGACGCTTGAGGGAATGGATATACAGTACAAGATAGTCGGCGAGGGCTCGACCGTAGTTGCGCAGTCGCCTGTTACGGGCACTACTGTAGCGAAGGGCGGAACTGTCTACCTCTACACCGAGAGCAGCCACACCGTCGATTATACGGTAGTCCCCGACCTTGTGGGACTCTCACCGAGCATGGCGAACGATTCCATCACGTACTGCCAGCTCAACTACGTGGCTCGCGGAGCTTCCGTCAACCATGCGGACGTTGCCGTAAGCAAGCAGAAACCCGAAGCTGGCAGCAAGGTTGCCGTGGGAACGACCATTGAGCTCGAATTTATGGTATACAGCAGCGGAGACTGATATTCCCCCGCACAGAAATATAAAATGAACAAAAGAATGGAGGCTGTACGAAAATGAAACTGAGAGACATTATAGAGGACAATGCGGTGACGGCTGTCGGAGACGCCGAGATAACCTCGATAACCGACGATACCCGCCGAGTCGCCAAGGACAGCCTCTTCGTCTGCATACAGGGCGCGAAGTTCGACGGTCACGACGCTGCGAAGGAAATGCTCGAAAAGGGAGCGGCGGCTGTAGTGTGCGAGCGCGACCTCGGGCTCGGCGACAGGCAGATACTCACCGACGACACCCGCACGATGTGGGGAAAGATTTGCGCGGCGTGGTTCGGACACCCCGAGCGGAAGATGAAGCTCCTCGGCGTGACGGGCACGAACGGCAAGACCACTACCACAAGCGTAATCAAGCACATACTGATGTCCGCGGGTCACAAGACCGGTCTCATCGGCACGATACAGAACGAGATAGGAGACGAGGTGCTCCACACCGAGAACACCACCCCGCTGACGTATGAGTTTATGTCCGTCCTCGCGAAAATGGCTGAGGCGGGCTGCGAGTACGTCGTTATGGAGGTGAGCTCCTTCGGTCTGTGCCAGAAGCGCATTGGTCCGTCGCATTTCAGGACTGCCGTGTTCACCAACCTCACGCAGGACCACCTCGACTACCACAAGGACATGGAGGACTACTTCCAAGCGAAGAAGATGCTCTTCAATATCTGCGACGCGGCGATAGTCAACATTGACGACGACTACGGCAGGCGCCTTTATGACGAGGTATCATGCGAGAAGCTCTCGTTCAGCGTGAAGCAGAACGCCGACATCTACGCCGACGGCATAAAGATAAAGTCCACGGGCAGCAGCTTCTGGTACTGCTGCGGCGACAAGTCCCACCTTGTAAAGACACGTATCCCCGGACTTTTCAACGTCTCCAACCTCACAGCCGCCATTGCGGTATGTCTGCGCGAGGGTATCCCCGCCGAGACGGTGATAAACGCTATCGAGAACTATAACGGCGTCAAGGGCAGGTGCGAGGTCATACCCACGGGGCGCGACTTCACCGTCATCTGCGACTACGCCCACACTCCCGACGCGATTGAGAACATACTCAGAAGTGTCAGAGAATACACCGAGGGCAGGCTTATCTGCCTGTTCGGCTGCGGAGGCAACCGTGACGCCGCAAAGCGTCCGAAAATGGCTAAGGCGGCGGCTATGTACGCCGACAGGCTGGTCGTGACCTCCGACAATCCCCGCAACGAAGACCCCGAGGCTATAATAAAGGATATACTGGTCGGACTGGAGGGCACCGATGTGCCCTATGACGTTGTGACCGACCGCCGCGAGGCTATCTACCATGCGCTGAAAATAGCCGAAAAGGGCGATATCATCGTGCTTGCGGGCAAGGGTCACGAGGACTATCAGATACTCGCGGGAATGGAGCATATCCACTTCGACGAGCGCGAGGTAGTCGCGGAAGGGCTGAAACTGCTGTAAACCAATAAAAAATGGAGTTGTTATAATCAATGTCTTTATGGATAATCAATCTGATCACTGCTCTGCTCTCGTTCGCAATTGCGGGCATATCGGGCAAATGGCTCGTGCCGTTCCTGCACAGGATAAAGTTCGGTCAGCCCATCAAGACCGAGGACGGTCCGCAGTGGCACGCCAAGAAGCAGGGAACTCCCACGATGGGCGGCTTTATGTTCATTATATCGACGGTGATAACCGCTGTCGGCGGTTACTGGGCATACCGTATCAGATACGGACTTGATACGACGGCTCCCGAAACTCACAACGCCTTCTTCCGACTGCTGAGCGTCATCGTGTTCTCGCTCCTGTTCGGACTTATCGGCTTCATCGACGACTACACCAAGGTCGCCCGCAAGAACAACGACGGTCTCACACCGTGGCAGAAGATAGTTCTCCAGACGCTGTTCGGGCTCGGCTTCCTGTTCATGATATTCAAGTTCGGCGACGGCTCGACGTGTATCGACCTCGGCTTCTGGGTATCGCCGTCACTGGGAATATTCTACTACATCATAATGATACCCGTTATCATATACCTTACGAACGCGGTAAACCTCACGGACGGCGTTGACGGACTTTGCGGCTCTGTTACGTTCGTGGCTATGCTGATATTCACGGTATGCTGTGCCTTCCTTCGCGAGAACGAGCTCTCGTGCTTCACTATGGCACTCGCGGGAGGCTGTCTCGGCTTCCTTATCTGGAACCTCAACCCCGCAAAGTGCTTCATGGGCGATACGGGCTCGATGTTCCTCGGTGCGGCAGTCACGGGCGTGGGACTGGTGCTCCACAAGCACCTGCTTCTCCTGCTGGTGGCACTCGTGTACATAATCGAGGCGCTGTCGGTAATGATACAGGTGAGCTACTTCAAGCTCACGAAGAAACTGCGCTCCGACCATCAGGGTCAGCGAATCTTCAAAATGACGCCCATACACCACCACTTCGAGATGAGCGGCTTCAGCGAGTACAAGATAGTCATCACATTCTCGCTCGCCGGTATCATCTTCGGCGTGCTCGGCGTGGTAACTCTTCTTATTTTCAAGTAACATTCATTCAGGACTGTAGGAGGTCGCAATGGCACAGACAAGGAAAAAAGTGAAAAGGCGAGGCGGTATCCTGCGGTTCTTCATCGGAGACGGCAGGACGGGCGACATCAGCGTCGCGTTCTTCGCTTATGTAATGATACTGCTCGTAGTCGGGCTCGTGATGATGGCTTCCGCGAGCTACGCGTGGGCGTACAGCGACTACGGCGACGGTCTCTACTACGCCAAGAAGCAGGCGCTATTCGCGGGAATAGGCTTCGTGGCGATGATATTCTTCATGAAGATGGACTACCACAACTTCAAGACGATAAAGCTCCCGCTGCTGAAAAACTTCAACATCGCGGGAATATTCTATGTTGCGGTGGCGGTGCTCCTCGTGCTGGTACTTGTAATGGGTAACGACGAGGGCGGCTCTATGGGAGCAAAGCGCTGGATAGACATCGGACCAATCAACCTCCAGCCGTCGGAGGTCGCCAAGCTGGCGATGATAATCTTCTTCGCCTACAGCATGGAGCGCGACGGCAGGAAGATGAACGAATTCAGGACGGGTATCGTGAAATACGCGGTGCTCCTCGGCATATATGTCGGACTTATCGCACTTGAGAAGCACATCTCGGGTATCATGCTCATAAGCTCCATAGCTATAGCGATGATACTCTGCGGCGGCGCTAACTGGAAGCAGTACGCGGCTCTCGGAGTTGCGGCGGTCATGACGGCTGTGGGCTATGTTACATGGCAGTCCAAGGTGCCCGGAAGCTACGTTGCGAAGCGTATAGCTTCGTGGAGGGACCCGTTCTCGGACGTCCTCGACGTAACATGGCAGACCGCCAACTCCATAATAGCAATAGGCTCGGGCGGACTTTTCGGTCTCGGACTCGGAAACTCCCGCCAGAAGTACCTCTACCTCCCGGAGACGAAGAATGACTTCGTTTTCCCGATAGTATGCGAGGAAATAGGCTTCGTCGGAGCTCTCGCCATAATCATCGTATTCTTCCTCCTCATTGTTGAGGGCTATTCGATAGCAGTCCGCTGCAAGGACAGATTCGGTATGCTGATAGCGGTCGGTATCACCACTCAGATAGGCATACAGACCGTCCTCAACCTCGCAGTTGTCAGCAACCTCATACCCAATACGGGTATCTCGCTGCCGTTCTTCAGCTACGGAGGCACGGCGCTTGTCATGCAGCTTGTGGAGATGGGCATAATGCTGAACATCTCGCAGCACAGGTACTACCCGCCTGAAAAGGAGGAGCCCATACCTGTCCCCGAAACTGATGACGGCGGAGACTACAACGAACCCAAAAACGCATAAAGGAGCGGTCTTATGAGAGTTCTGATCTCATGCGGAGGCACGGGCGGACACATCAACCCCGGCCTTGCTATCGCAGACATTATAAAATCGAAATACCCCGATACGGAGTTCCTGTTCGCGGGCACGCCCAAGGGCATGGAGGCAAAGCTCGTCCCGCAGGCGGGCTACAAAATGGAGACTATCAAGGTCGCGGGCTTCCAGCGCCGTATCTCGATAGAGAATATCGGCAGGAACGCCAAGGCTGTGGCTTATCTTGCGGCTTCGGGCAGGAGAGCAAAAGCTATAATCGAGGGCTTCAAGCCCGATATCGCGATAGGCACGGGCGGATATGCCGCGGGTCCCGTTATCCGCAAGGCGGCAAGAATGGGCATACCCACCGCTATCCACGAGCAGAACGCCTACCCCGGAGTAACTAACAGGCTGCTCTCGAAGGAAGTCGATTACGTTATGCTGACCGTCAAGGAAGCGCTCGACTTCATGGACAAGAGCAAGTTCGAGTACAGCGTGACGGGACTCCCCGTAAGGAGCAACATCAACACGCTGACGAAGTCCGAGGCGAGGAAGAAGCTCGGCTTCAATGACGATTTCACGATACTCTCGTTCGGCGGCAGTCTCGGTGCAGGCTGTATCAACGAGACTATGACCGAGGTCATCAAGTGGCACGTCGGAAATAAGCTCAACATCAACCATATCCACGGCTACGGCGGCATGGGCAAGGACACCTTCCCGCAGGCTATGGAGGCGGCTGGCATACCGCTGAAAAGCGATAGACTGCGCATCACCGAATACATAAATGACATGGACGTCTGCCTTGCGGCGGCTGACCTCGTTGTCTGCCGCTCGGGAGCCTCCACTCTTGCGGAGCTCGAAGCCGCGGGCAAGGCGTCGATACTGATACCGTCCCCGATAGTCGCGGGCAACCACCAGTACCACAACGCAATGGTGCTCGGCAAGGCTGGCGCGGCTGTGGTCATCGAGCAGAAGGACGTCACCAACGAGAGAATTATTTCCGAGATAGAGAGCCTCTATAAGGCACCCGACAAGGTCGAGGTGATGTCGCAGAGCGCGGCAGACCTCCACCTCTCGGACACCAATGAGCGCATTCTTGCGGTCATCGACAAGCTCATCGCAAAGGGTAAGAAGAAATGAATTACGAGAACTTGGTAGAAGTCGGCGGCACGAAGCTCAACGTCTACACCGAGGGCGAGGGAGCTGTTACGATAGTGTTCATGGCTGGAAACGGCGTGACCTGTCCGGTGCTCGAATACAAGCCGATATACCGCCGTATGTCGAAGAAGTACCGCATTGCGGTCATCGAGAAGGCGGGTTACGGATTCAGCGAGGGCACAGACGAGCCGCGCACGATAGAAAACCTCGTCGCGGCTGACCGCGAGGCTCTGCGCAAGGCGGGAATTGAGCCGCCGTATGTGCTCGCGCCGCATTCATATTCGGGCTTAGAGGCTGTGTACTGGGCGAACACCTCCCCCGACGAGGTCAGGGCAGTGCTCAGCATGGATATGGCTGTGCCCGATACGGCAATAGCGCAGTCAAGGGAGCTTCCCGAAGAAAAGCGCAGGGCTATGATACAAAAACAGCAGAAGCTGATACATAAGATATCAAAGGGCGGTATTCTCACGAAGCTGATGAAAAACAAACTTGAGAATGCAACCGGACTTATGAGCGGAAATGAACTCACCGAGGACGAAAAAGTCGTCTACAAGGAGTATTTCTATAAGAATCTCGCCCATAAGGAATACGCCGATGAAGCATTGCTTTTAACTGATAACGCTGTAAAAGTCAATAAAACGGGACTTCTGAAATGTCCGTGCTGTTTCTTTATCGGCGATATGAAGCTGCCCGTGAAAAATGTCTCATGGAAACAGAACGGCATTGACTACGCTGAGAAGTGCGGAGGAGAGATTCATCTCTCCGACAAGGGACATATGATGTACGCCTTCATACCCGACGAAATGGCAGACACATTCGATAAATTCCTGACGACAAAAAATATATCCGTGTAGGGGTGGATATCATCCGCCCGTAAGTAACGAAAGAACCACCGGCAGCATAGTATACACAAAAAGCTGCGAGGTGGTATCATGCAGAAATTCATCATCACGGGAGGCAGCCGTCTCAGCGGCGAGCTGACCCTTCAGGGCAGCAAGAACAGCGCACTCCCGATAATGGCGGCGGCTCTGCTCGGAGAGGGCGGGTCGGTGCTGAGGAGCTGTCCGACGCTGACGGACGTCTACTCCGCGTCGAGGATACTGAGCTGTCTCGGCTGCAAATGCACGGTCGCGGACGGCACGGCTGTCATCGACCCGAGCGGCGCGTCGGGCACGGAGATACCCGACGACCTCATGCGCGAGATGCGCTCGTCAATCATGTTCATCGGCGCGATACTCGGCAGGAACGGCGAGTGCACGTTCAGTGCGCCCGGAGGCTGCGAGCTCGGTCCGCGCCCGATAGATATGCACCTTGCGGCGCTGAGGAGAATGGGCGCCGATATTTCCGACAGCGGCGGGAGGATACACTGCCGCATTGCGGGAGGCAGGGCTCGCGGAGCCAAGATAAATCTGCCCTTCCCGTCGGTGGGAGCCACCGAGAACGTTATCCTCTGTGCTGTCTGCGCGGAGGGAGAAACTATCGTCAACAACGCCGCCCGCGAGCCCGAGATCTGCGATCTCTGCTCATTCCTGCGGAAACGCGGCGCTGATATAAAGGGCGACGGCGGAAGTACGATCGTGATAAGCGGCGTGGAGGTACTCCACGGCTGCGAGCATACCATTATGCCCGACCGTATCGCAGGAGCCACATACCTCTCCATGACCGCGGCAGCGGGCGGAGAGATAATACTGAAAAATACCTGTACCGCGGAAATGGAGCCCTTCCTCTCTGTACTGGAGCAGACGGGGTGCCGCATATTTCCCGCGGAGAACAGGATATACCTCAGAAGCGGCGCACGGCTGAGAGCTGTCCGTGACAGGATACGCACGATGCCGCACCCGGGATTTCCAACGGACGCGCAGGCTGTGCTGATGGCGGCACTCGCCACAGCAGACGGAGCCAGCGTTTTTGAGGAGAATATCTTCGACTGCCGGTACCGACATACCGCGGCACTAAACAAGATGGGCG
>CAMHBN010000030.1 GCA_946183385.1 uncultured Ruminococcus sp. | reverse complement strand
GGGGCAGCCCTATCAGGGACAGCCTCAGCCGCAATACTATCAGCAGCCGCAGCAGCCGAGACAGCCTTTACACCGCAGCGAGGCTCCCGCGCCGCAGATGCGGCGTCCTGCACCACAGCCGAGCCGTCCCGCACCTGCGCCGACCAAGCAGAAAAAGAAGAAAAAGCGTAAGAGCTCGGGCGTGTGGAGGTTCTTCAAGCGCCTGTTCTACGTGCTTCTGATACTGTTCATACTGATTTTCGGCATCTACTCCTGCACCGCGATAAGCCTTATTCGCAAGCTCGACTACGTCCCCACGGGTGACCGCGAGCACACCTCGGGAGCTATCTCCCGCAGCTACGTGACAAGCATACTGCTCATCGGCACAGACGGGCGCTCTCTCGACGAGCGCGGACGCTCCGACACGATGATGCTCGTCTCCGTGAACAGTGCCACGAATAAGGTCAACACCACCTCGTTCATGCGCGACTGCTACGTCGAGATACCGAATTACGGCTGGGACAAGCTCAATGCCGCCTATTCCTACGGCGGTCCCGAGCTGCTTATGGATACTATAGAGCACAATTTCGGCGTTCGTATCGACGACTACGTGTGCATCAACTTCCTCTCGTTCGCGAGCATAGTTGACTCCGTCGGCGGTATCGACGTTGATCTCTCCGACGCCGAGGCAGAGGAGATAAACGTTATCCTGCAAGCCGAGATCAATGAGATAATGGGCGACGACAGATACGCCGACCTGCTCAGCGGCGGCGGAAAGAGCGTCCATCTCGTGGGCAAGCAGGCACTTGCTTATGCGCGTATACGCCACATCGGCAACGCCGACTTCGAGCGCACCGAGCGTCAGCGCCGCGTGGTAGACCTCGTGATGGACAAGCTGAAAAAGTTCAGCCCGATAACGCTCAAGAACCTCTCGACCAAGGTCCTGCCCGACGTTACGACGAATATGACCACGGGCGAGCTCTATCTGCTGTCACTCCGCGGACCGATGATACTCGGCTATGACCGCGTGCCTCTGCAGATACCCGCCGAAGGTACGTACTACGGCGAGAGCACCCCGAGCGGCGACGCTCTCATCGTTGATTTCGACAGCAACTACGAGACATTAAAGGATACCGTCTACTCCAAGGACTGATACGCGGAGCAAAAAAGTGCCATTTATATCAAAAAAGTGGTATCTATTTGGTAATGAAAGTGCTATACTAAAGAAAAACGTTAACGGAGGTACCGCTTATGCTGAAAGATAAAGGCTTTTATAAGGGTATAAATTTCGGAGGCTGGCTCTCGCAGTGCAGCTACGCTAAGGAGCACCTCGACAGCTTCATCACCGAGGCGGACTTCGCTGCCGTTTCAAAGTGGGGCATTGATCACGTCCGTGTGCCGTTCGACTACAATATACTCGAGCGCGGCTGCGGCGACTACATAGAGGAGGGCTTTGCCTACCTCGATTTCGCTTATGCGATGTGCCGAAAGTACGGGCTGAATCTGCTGCTCGACCTCCACAAGACCGCGGGCTTCTCGTTCGACTACTACGCCGAGAGCGAGAGCGGCTTCTTCGAGAGCGAAAAGTATCAGGAGCGCTTTATACAGCTGTGGGAGGAGCTTGCAAAGAGGTACGGAAAGTACCATGAGAACGTTGCTTTCGAGCTGCTCAACGAGGTCACGGACAAATCGTATATCGACAGCTGGAACGACATCGTACGCCGCTGCATACCGAGGATAAGGAAGTTCGCACCCGACACGCTCATATTCGTCGGGAGCTACCACAATAACGCCGCTGACACGGTGCAGTTCCTCGACGCTCCGTCCGACAACAATATCGTGTACAATATGCACTGCTACGAGCCGCTGAAATTCACGCATCAGGGCGCCTACTGGACGAATGATATCGTCCCCGAGGAGCGCATCGCATTCGAGGACAGCGGCTGCACTGCCGACTACTTCGAGGAGCTCTTCTCCACGGCGATAGCCAAGGCTGAAAAGCACGGCGCTGACCTCTATTGCGGCGAGTACGGCGTTATCGACGTTGTCCCCGCGGAGGACGCAGTGAAGTGGTACCGCACGATAAGCTCCGTCTTTGAGAAGCACGGTATCGGCAGAGCCGCGTGGGCGTACAAGAAAATGGACTTCGGTTTGACAGACAGGCGCCTCGATGGCGTCCGCGACGAGCTGCTGAAGCTTATATGATATCAAAAAGGACAGGCGCTGCCTGTCCTTTTTCTGCTTTCGGAGGCATATTTGCCAAAATTACGGCATTGACATTTGAAGTCAGACGTTGTATAATGAATAATGTATAAGTGTTTCCTGTTCCTTATAGGCGGGAATGCAAATTATTTGCAAATTTTGTCCGTATTCTTTGACTTTGAGCGAGTATACTGATATAATGGATGTGTACCCGAAAACCGCCGACGGCGGTTATCGCCATGTCATTGAAAAATGGACTGAGGATCTGTCTTGTGAAAATATTACGGTCGCCGCTTCCGACAAAAGCGGCAGGCTCAGGTGCATTCCCATCAGCGGGAAATCGGGCTGCCGTGCCGTAGGGCGACGGCTCGTTTCCGCCGAAGGTGACACCGATAGAGCCACAGGAGAGGGACCATGAAAAAACACAACAAAACGCTTGTATGCGCTTTTGCGGCAGCACTGGCATTGCTTGCCGCAGCTCCCGCAGCGGCTCATGCTGCGGAGGATGATGACCCGATAGCGACCGCTCCCGTGACGACCGAAGCCGAGGAGACTGAGGCTTCCGAGGCTGAGACTGCCACCACGGCTGCGGCTGAGGAGGAAGAGACGGAGACGACCTCCGTCACCACCGTTGCCCTGACTTATCCTAATGAGGCGGGCTGGCGTACAGATGAAGACGGCAGGATGTTCTTCTACACGGAGAGCGGCACTTACCTGACGGGCAAGCAGGAGCTTGACGGGGATATGTACCTCTTCGCGAAGAACGGCGTTCTCAAGACGGGCTGGCGCACGGTCGGCGGCAAGCGCCGCTACTACGACGCTGAGACGGGCAAGCCTGTGTACGGCTGGCTCGAATACTGCGGCAGGAAGTACTACCTCACCAAGGAGGACGGCAAGGTCACGGGTCTGTTCACCGACGACGAGGGCAGACAGTACCGCTTCTCCGAGACGGGCGCTCTTATGGTCGAGGCGGGATTCTTCAAGGAGGGCGACAGCTTCTACTACGGGCAGGAAGACGGCACTCTCGCTACAGGTGAGGTCGAGATAGAAGGCTTCCCCTACGTATTCGACGAGGACGGCAGGGAACTCACGGGCTGGCAGGAGCTTGACGGCAAGTCGTATTACTACTACCCCGAGACGGGCAAGGCGGCTGAGGGACTGTCGAAGATAGACGATAAGTTTTACTTCTTCAGCGCCGAGGACGGTATGATCAAGGGCGTCATCGAGATAGGCGGAGCTCCGCACAGATTCGGTGAGGACGGCGCTATGCTCCTCGGCAGGCAGCTCATCAACGGCAAGAAATACTTCTTCTATGATGACTCCTCGTTTGCTAAGGGACTGTGCACTGTTGACGGAAAGAACTACGTTTTCGGCGATGACGGCGTACTTGCGGAGGAGCTCGGGCTCACTACCGTTGACGGCGCGACATACTACCATGACGAGAACGGCATAGCCATAAACGGCAGACAGAAGGTCAACGGCGAATTCTACTACTTCGGCGAAGACTACAAGATGTTCACGGGCATGATAACGCTCGACGGCAAGACCTACTTCTTCGGCGCCGACGGCAGACGTGAGACGGGGCTGATAAACTACAAGGGCGACACCTACTACTTTGACGAGGATACCGCCGAGATGAAGACGGGACGCCTCAAGATAGACGGAAACAAGTATTACTTTGCCGAAAACGGCAAGATGGCGAAGTCGAGCTGGGTAACGATAGACGGCAAGGACTACTATTTCTGCGCCGACGGTACCATGGCTTCTGGCATCACCGAGATAAACGGCGACAAGTACTGCTTCAGCTCAGAGACGGGACAGTACGTCACGGGTCGCCTCATAGTTGACGGCAAGAAGTACTACTTCGGCGAGGACGGCAAGATGCAGTTCGGTATGCAGGAGATAGACGGCACCAAGTATTACTTCGGCGACGACGGCGTTATGTACACGGGCTGGCTGGAGTACGAGGGCAAGAAGTACTACTTCCTCAACGATACGGGAGCTATGGCAAGGAATATGGTCGTTGATGACCTCAACCTCCTCAACGACGGCACTGCCGCTCCGCTCGTGGACTCACAGATAAGAGCGAAGGAGATACTCAAGACCTCGGGTACTACTGTTGACGGCATTTATAACTATGTTAAGGGAAATAATGGCTGGAAACAGATTGAAACAACAAGGTCGCTTGAAAATATTCAACAAACTGGTTGGTCGTATTTTGCAACCTATGCAATGGATAATTACTATGTACTGTGTTATCATCAAGCAGCACTGACCGATATTCTATTAAGACAAGCGGGATATCAATCAAGGGTTGTGTATGGTACTGGAAGATATGATAGTGATCACTACTGGAATCAGGTGCTGATAAACGGTCAGTGGCTCAACTATGATACGGTAAATGGATATAAAGGCGTAACAGAAGATTTCTTGAAATCGCCAACTAATGTAAATAGTTATAAAGGCTATACAATTAAAGCTTATGTGATAACAAGGTATTATTAAGGAAAGGATAAGGATAAATATGAAGAAGGAAATAATAGCTATCGCAGCGGTAGCAGTAATAAGCGGAATGACACTTGCTTCGTGTGGCAGGGAGGTCGAGCAGGACTCTGTCTCCGTTGCGCTTCCCAAGGTAACAGTTGCCTCGGGCGAACAGGTCACAACAACCACAGGCGAAACAACTACAGGCACTAAGACTACGGGCACAGCTGTAACGGGCTCGACTACCACGACTACCGCCACCGACGATGACGACGATACGGAGACAACAACAACTGCCGAGAAGGAAGACGAGACCGATGAAACACCCGTTGTAGAGCCTACAGAGAAGGCTACAGAAGCTCCTGCTGTACAACAGATTGCGTCCTTTGGTACTGGAAATCTTGATCAGTCTATAAGCACTATAACAGACACTTTGGGAAATGTAATATATACTACAGCGGATGCTGATTGTATTCCAAAGGGAGACGGAGAGAATAAGCTTTATATCTATGAATACTCTGGTATAAAATTTGAATGCTATGCTAATAATGGTAGTCACTGCATTTACAATATTATTATAACTGGAAGCAATTATTCTACCGACACTGGAATAAAGGTTGGCGATTCAAAAGAGGCAGTTATCTCTGCGTACGGTGAGCCACGCTACGATAATGGGAATATGATGTACAGAAATGGCAGTAATGTAGTGTACTTTGTCATGAATGGCGACAGCGTTTCAGAAATTCATCTTAACAACAACTGATTAGGAGGAGCAGGCTTGGTATTCAGCAGTCCCGTATTCCTGTTCGTATTCCTTACGGTGGTATACATACTCTACCGCATAATACCCACAATGACCGCGAAGAACGTGCTGCTGCTCGTTTTCAGCATCGCGTTCTACGCTTACGGCGAGCCGAAGGCGGTAGTCCTGATGATAATATCCATCGTGATGAACTACCTGTTCGGGCTCGCGATGAAAAAAGAGAACAAAGCGCGTAAGGCGGCTCTTGCAGCCGCCGTTGTCGCGAATCTCGTAATGCTCGGCATATTCAAGTACGCGGGCTTTTCGGCGGAAACGCTCAATATGCTGCCGTTCGTGAAGCTCCCCGTACCGCATATCGCCCTGCCGATAGGCATTTCATTCTACACATTCCAGGCGATGTCCTACGTCATAGACTCGTACAAAGACCCGCACTACATACAGAAGAATCCGTACAAGCTCGCGCTGTACATCACGTTCTTCCCGCAGCTCATTGCAGGTCCTATCGTCAAGTATTACGACATCGCCGACCAGATAGACAACCGCAAGGGCTCGCCCGAGATGACCGCTCAGGGCATAAGACGCTTTGTCACGGGTCTGTCGAAGAAGCTGTTCATCGCGAACACTATGGCTCTCGCGGCGGACTACGTCTACGGACTTGACACCGACGAGCTCTCCGTGCCGCTCGCTTGGCTGGGAGCAGTATCCTACCTGTTCCAGATATACTTCGATTTCAGCGGCTACAGCGATATGGCGATAGGTCTGGGCGCGATGTTCGGCTTCAAATTCCGCGAGAACTTCAACTACCCCTACATCTCGCAGAGTATGCAGGAGTTCTGGCGCAGGTGGCATATTTCCGTGTCCACATGGTTCAAGGAGTACCTCTACATACCGCTCGGCGGCAACCGCAAGGGCGAGCTGAGGACGGCGCTGAACAAGCTCGCCGTGTTCTTCTGCACGGGTCTGTGGCACGGCGCGAGCCTCAACTTCATCGTGTGGGGACTTATAAACGGCGGCTTTATGATGCTCGAATCCTACGGTATACTTAAACCCGAAAAATGGCTGCGCCCGCTGCGACACATCTACGCGGTCATTATCACGATACTCGCGTTCGTATTCTTCCGCGCGGACGACCTCCCGACGGCGTGCCGCTTCATCTGTCGTATGTTCGTGCCGTCTGACAGCATTGCAAAGACGGCGAGGTTAATGTCGCAGCTCACGCCGATGTACCTGATCATGCTGGTCGCGGCGGTGGTGTTCTCCGCTCCCGTGATACCTGCTCTTGCGAAGAAGGCGAAGAGCTCGAAGCACGCGGGCGTGTTCGAGGTCTGCTCATACACGGTGACAGCTGTGCTGTTCCTGCTGTGCGCGGTGACGCTCTCGGCGGCTTCCTACAACCCGTTCATCTATTTCAGATTCTGAGGAGGCGCCGCGATGAAAAAGAACACACTTTACAGGATATATTCGGGCGCTTTCATCGGGCTGTGCCTCGTACCGACGGTGTTCATGCCGTTTGTTAAAGGCGACGAGTCCAAGGAAAACCGCGCTCTTGCGGAGCTCCCCAAGCTGAAAACGGCTGAGGGAAACTTCAACATACACATTCTCTCCGACCTCGGGGACTACTACTCCGAGCACTTCGCCTTCCGTCAGCAGCTCGTCACTGCCGACGGACGCATAAAGACCGCGCTGACGGCTACCTCGCCGAATACCGATGTCATCGACGGCACGGACGGTTGGCTGTACTACGGTCCCACAGCTGACGACTACCTCAACATCAACACTCTGAACGCGCGTCAGGTGAGCGGTATATGCCACGACCTGCGGCTCGTGAATGACTACTGCGAGCAGAACGGCAAGCGCTTCCTGTTCTTTTCCGCGCCCAACAAGAACTCGCTCTATCCAGAGAATATGCCGCGCAACTACGTCCCCGCGGATGCTCCCGACAACTATGAGCTCATCTCTGCGGGATTGGCAGAGGACAGCTTCTACCTCGATATGAGGGCGGCTCTCGCGGATACGGTTTCGAGCATACCGCTCTACCACGCGACCGATACCCACTGGAACAACCTCGGCGCCTATGCGGGACACTGCGCTGTTATGGGTGTGCTCGGCAGGGATGCCTGTCCCGCCGACAACTGGACGCTCGAGCCGAACGGTCGTCTCGGCGACCTCGCCGCGATGATATATCCGTCCGAGGGAGCCAAGGATACGCAGGTCAACAGCGACTATGAGTTCACCTACGAATATCAGGGACGTTTCAAGGCGCTTGACGATGTCACCATTGACACCGTCTGCGAGGGCGGCGAGGGCAGCCTGCTGATGTACCGCGATTCCTTTGGCGAGGCGATACTCCCGTATATGGCGGAGATGTTCGCGAGCGCTGAGTTCTCGCGCATTACGCCTTACCGCTTCGACGAGGCAATGCTTCAGAAGGGCGACACGATAATAGTCGAGCTCGTCGAACGCAACCTCCCACGACTGGCATCGACGGCTCCGCTTATGCCCGCTCCAACAGTTGGTGAGGACACGGCTTTCTTCACGCCGTCCGTCTGCAATGGCGAGGTATCCGCGTATATCGGGCAGAACGGCTCGTATACGCTTGTCACGGGTGCTCTCCCCGACAGCTTCTTCAGCGGAGACGACGCGAGCGTATACCTTACCGTAAACGGCACAACTTATGAGGCTTTCCGCGCGAGCGAGTTCAGCGACTGCGGAAACGGCTTCACGGCATATATCCCCGCGGATACCGAATTCGACAGCATCGAGATATTCACGCAGTGCTCCGACGGGCACGCAGTTTCAATCGAAGTGCCCGCGGACAAACTCATCAGAAAGGAACAGTAACAATGATACAGAAAAAACTGCTTTCAGCTTCTATGGCAGCCGCAGTGCTGGCTGTAATGCCCGCTGTTAACGCTTTTGCGGAAGAGACTCCCGTATTCCCGTATTTCAATGAGAACGATGTGAACGGAAGAGTCACCGTCACTCTCCCCGAGGGACTGGCAGCAAAGGTGAGCATCACCTTCGATTCTCCCGAGGGCAAGGCTGAGCTGTACTATCTCACCGACCTCGCAGAGAATACGTCCGCGACCTTCGACATTGAGGGCAGGGACTATGACTTGTATGACTACCGCATTTACAACCTGACCGTTGCTCCCGAGGGCTTGAGCGTTGCTCCCTATACTGTGAGCTTTACCGTTCCCGATGGTGACGACAACCCCGACAGCTTCAAGGAGTACAAGTATACCTTCCTTGTTGACGACATTGTTTCCGAGAAGGACTGGGAAGCTTCACTTGAGGACGGTGAGCATACTATCACCTACCACCTCAAATCATTCACTCTCGGTGACGTGAACGAGGACGGCAAGGTCGATGCTAAGGACGCTTCACGCGTGCTGGTGTACTATTCGGCTGCCTCGACAGGCGCTGACGGCGGACTGTCCGAATCGCAGAAGCAGGCAGCAAACGTCAACGGCGACAAGCTCATCGACGCAAAGGACGCTTCGCGCATACTCATGTACTACAGCGTGATATCCACGGGCGGAACGCCCTCGTGGGACTGATATAACGCAAAAACAGCGGCATAAGCCGCTGTTTTTATGTCTTGGATATGGTCGGTATCAGCAGTCCCAGAACTGATACATCCCGAAGTAGACTATCGCGATTATTACAAGCACATTTGCGGCGATATTGACGCCGCAGCGCAGTTTCGTCCACTTGTCCGACTTCCCGGAGATGATCCCGATGAGAGAAGCCGCAGCTGCTGCCGCGCATACAGCCATGCAGACCATGTTGAGCGTTCCCGCGCCGATACCGACAGCCTTGGGGAGCCCGTAGGTCTCCTCTCTGCCTGAGTAGGCTATCATCACGACCGCCGCCGCTATGGAGAGGAGCTTTATGAGCTGTCCCGCAGTCTGAGCCGCGCCGACTGCCGTGACCTTATTTCTGCCCGCGCGGACGAGCTTGAGCTTGTACAGCAGTACGAACAACGCGCCTATCGCAATCATGAAGTACGCCGCGAGGAGGCTTATCTCCGCGGGATAGGCATTGTCCTTGTCAATCTCCATAGCTCCGAGCATGAAGCCCTCGGTGCCGTCGGAGCGTTTGCTTTCGCCGAGGAGCATTCCTCCGCCGAGCAGGTACACGCCGTCGTTTACACGTTCGAGGTCGGGGTACATCTTCGCGTTTATCGGCTGGAGGTAGGACGTGAACTTCATCAAGCCCTCGCGCTGAGAGCGCGATACGAGGTAGTAGCCGCTGAAATCGCGGGTCTCGCCGCTGCCGTCGGAGTACTTCTCATAGTCAGCCTTGCCGAAAACCCATTCGGGCACTTCTTCTATGACAAGGTTTACCGATGTCTCATTCGTGAGCGTGACCAGTCCTATCTTGGATTCGCGGTCGAACAGCATATTTGATTGGCAGGCGATAGTTGAGCCGTTGTGACCCATTGTGCGTACCCTGTACTCCGTCACGCCGAAGCCGTAGCTCTACGCGGGAATGTCGCTGTTGCCGTAGAACAGCGAGCCCGAGAACATCTTCTCCTGCGTCTCCTTGTGCTCGAAGAGAGGAGCGTCATCGCTGACGAAAGCCTGCGCGTAGGTCGCGAGGTCGCGTATCGTACCCGTCGCCGAGCCGGCAGGGTAGAGACTGATATAGGATATCCTGCTGCCGTCCGATTTGTACTTCGGCGGCATCGCGCTAAAGGTGTAGGACTTGAGCTTGTTGCGCTGAGAGCGCACCCACTCGTTGTCGCTCCAATCGGGAGCAATGGAGGTGTGCTCCATGCCGAGCTTGTCAAAGATGTTCTCGCGGACGTAATCCGCGTAGTCCATACCGCTGACGCACTCGATGACGTACGCGCCGAGAGCCGCTCCCCAGTTGGAGTATGACGTGACCTCGCCCGGGCGGTTGATCTGTGCGGGCTCGGTAGCCTGCAAAGCCTCCGCGAGAGGCATTATCTTGTCATGGTCGGGAGTTGAAAAGGAGTAGGTCGATTCGCACCAGCCGCCCGTGTGGTCCATGATGTTCATCATGGTTATGGGCTCGTCGTAGCTGAGGTGCTGCAGGAAGCCGTCGGGGAGGTAGTCCCTGATATCGGCGTCGAGGTCGAGCCTGCCCTGCTCCCACAGCTGCATCGCGCTGACCCATATCATCGTCTTGGAGATACTTCCCCACTCAAAGACGGAGTCCTCGCCGCAGGCGATGTGGTTCTCGCGGTCGGTCTCGCCGAAATAGCCCTCATAGAGGATATCGTCTCCCTGAAAAACTATCGCCTCAAAGCCCGCGTAGTATTCGGTGCCGTCGCCTGTCTCGAAGTTGAGCTCCTTGTCGAACTTGCTCTCTATGTCCCCGAACTTCACGCCTGAGGGCAGTCTCTGCTCCTCCTCAGCCGCAGCCGTCGGGACGAGCATTGTTCCAGCCGCTATGAGTGCGGCTATGCACATTGAAGCTATTCTTTTCATTTTCATATACCGCACCTCCTTACAGCTCGCGCTCTTCGTAGTTGATGACCGAGCACGCCGCCTTGTAGAAAACGTAGCCGTAAGCTCCGACTATCACGAATATGCACAGCAGAGCGCCGTTGAACGGTACTGACAGAGCCGATAATGTCGTAAACAGCACCTGTAATGCCGCATGGAGCGGCTTTACGCTGAGTGTCGATTCAACGACCAAAACCACCGCTATCAAAGCCCAAGCCGCCAATAATATCAGGTAAGCCCTGAACATCGAACCCTTAGCACCCTTTGTGCCCGTTTTGAAGAAGCCGCTCAGGACATTGGCGTTGAATATCAGCGCCAATGCGAAGAAAAAGCAGAGTATGACGGAGAACAGACCGTTGTCGTTCATCTTTATGCCCAGCACCTCGGACAGCGAATCGTCGGTGAAAATGCTGATACCCATTGCAAATCTTATCTTCAGCACGATGAGGGAGAGCGCTCCCACGGCGGTCAGCACCAGCATTACGAGGGCGTACCTCGCGATGACTATCTGCTTTTTTGTTGCGGGAATGACAGCGTAGGTCATTTCGCCCTCGTATGCGTTGTTGAGGTCTATCATAGCCTGCGACGCAGTGAATGCGACCGCGAAGAGCAGGAAATACAGGAAAATGGGAGACAGCATACCGAGGATAAGTGACAGCACAGTCACAGCCACGAACAGCTTCCACAGACTCAGCTTTTTGGCTCTCATCGCGATGATGTCAAGCTTCATAAGGTCGATTATACGTTTCATTGTGCCGTCACCTCACATTTCCTTGTCAGCGGTCAGCTTTATCGTCAGACGGCACATCAGCCAGCCGAACGCTATGAATGCCGCAAAGCAGGCAACAACGATGAGTGCGACGAGTACAGGATTCGTCGGCAGGAACTCCTGCGGGAGCGGCAGTATGTCATAGTCGAGCGTGATGAAATAGACGATCATCAGCGCTCCCATAATTACAAGGAACGGTATGCACGCAACGATAGCAACGGTGTCGCCTTTTATCGCCTTTATCGCGTAGAATAGGCAGATTATTGCCGTTAACATAGCAAGTCCCGCCGCCAGCAGCACGAACCAGTTGCTGTAATTCAGACCCGTATTCTCCATGCTGGCTGCCGTACTGTCGTAGGTGTGCTCCTGTATGAACATCGGGAGAATGCCCGATTCACCGATAGCTCTCGATATGAGCAGGCAGAGCTCGCCCAGTATGCCGCCGATGGTCTGCGGGATGAGTATCTCCGCGAACAGCGCCTTTATCACGGCTTCGCGCTTCACGGGGAGAAGTCCGTATATCTTCATAAAGTCGCCCTTGCGTATAGTCTCTATCGGTGAGAAAAGCGCCAGCGGAGCTATTATAAAGCCGAGAGCTGCGGGATATGCTCCGAGCAGACAAGCCACAAATATCAGCGCGGCGAAGATGTAAGCATACTTTCCGCCTATGCCGATACAGTTGATATAGTCGAACCGTATCATCTTTTTAATCTCGTCCATGTCCGTCCTCCTTTGCGATGTAGACGAGTATCTCGTCTATGGAAGCCTTTTCTGTCTCGAGCTCCTTCGGAATCTCATCGAGCAGGTCAGTGGATATGAGCGCGTCAAAGCCGTTTCTGTACGAATGGAAGCCTATGCACTTCTCTCTCAGCGACGAGGAGATGTCCTCCTCAGCACCGCGCAGAAC
>CAMHBN010000029.1 GCA_946183385.1 uncultured Ruminococcus sp. | reverse complement strand
CGATGAGCTTGCCGACCACCTGCGGGTCGTCGGTCTTGCGGTCAACGATGCTGCTTATCTCCGCGACCGTGAGCTTGTCCAGCTTATCGGGAGTGAGCTCCTTCTCGTAGCCGTCGCTGTAGCTGACGAAATAAGCCGAGCGCGGAGACTTTATGACCTCCGTGGGCTTGACGGACTCGGATTTCAGCAGAGCGAGCTCTGCGTTGATATCGGTTATCTGCTGGTTGAAGCCGCTCACCTGCTTTGTGATTATCTGGTATGTACTCATGTCCACGACCAGATCCTCCATATTCCTCTTCAGAGTCTCATAATCGCCGGTATCGCGGCTGTAGATGAGGCTTCTGTAGCTCTCCTCGATGCTTTCGGAGAGAGTTGCGGGCTGTGCCGACTCGATAGTACCGGGATTCTGTATCTTCTTGAGTATATCGAGCTTGTTGGTGAGCTTTTCTATCTCTCTGTTCCTGCCGATCTGCTTATCGTCGGGGTAGACCTCGGCGATGACGGTGCCGTTTCCGAGCTTGCCGCCGTCGGCGACGTTGTAGCTGATTATGCCGTTGCCGCTGTAGAGGCGGACCTCCTCGCTCCTGATGAAGACGCCGTTTAGCTCCTTCGAGGAGACAGCGTCCGACATGAGCGCCACTGCAGTTTTCTCCTGTCTGTTGCGGAAATTGTAAACGATACTGATAAATATTATCAGAAGCAGTATGAGGACGCCGTTCCTCAGTATCTTCGAGATGATACTACTGTCTGACTTATTCGTATTCATTCACGTCACCGCTCATTCGCTCTTGTCTGTAGTATCGAGGATAGAAACGGGTCTTGCGGGGATTATTGTTGAGATAGCGTGCTTGTATACGAGCTGCTGCTTACCGTCGCAGTCAAAAATAGCGACGTAGCTGTCGAAGCCCCTTACCATACCCTTGAACTGGAAACCGTTTGTGAGGATAATGGTGACTACGATCTTTTCCTTTCTGCACTGATTAAGGAAAACATCCTGCAAATTGATCGTTTTGTTCATACACATTCTCCATTCCTTTATAGAATTCTCGCGCCGGAAGTTATAATTACTATCCTCGTGAGGGCATACCTATCCCATCAGGATAAAAATACACACAATACATTATATCATACTCTGCCGTAATTTGCTATAGCTTTTTTGGAATTTTCCAAAATTTCATATTTTTTACTAAAATCGTCGGTAATAATCCACCTGATACGTTCATTTCTTCTAAACCACGTGAGCTGTCTTTTCGCGTAACGGCGGGTCTCCTGCTTGATCTTGTCGATACAGTCACCGAGGCTCATCTCGCTGTCGAAGAAGGGTATCAGCTCCTTGTAGCCGATAGCGTTGGCGGCTGTGCGCATATTCCCCTCGGCGCAGACAGCTCGCGCCTCCTCGACAAGTCCCGCCCGCACCATAGCGTCCACGCGGGCGTTTATACGCTCGTACAGGACAGCCCTGTCCGCGGCGTTGAGTCCCAAAATAAGCGAGTCATAAGGGCTTTCCTCGGCTATGCTCTCGGCTTTGAGCTCGCTGAACAGCCTCCCCGTGAGGTGGATCACCTCAAGAGCCCGCACCACGCGAACGGTGTTGTTCTTGTGTATCGACTCCGCCGCAGCAGGATCAGCCGCGACAAGCTCGGCATACAGCGCATCATTGCCCTTTTCGCGGGCGAGGGCGTACAGGCTCTCACGGTAGGCGGGGTCGCTCTTCATCTCCGAGAACTGCACGTTGTTCAGGAGCGAATCCACGTAAAGACCCGTCCCGCCGACGATAATCGGGAGCTTTCCCCTGACGAGGATATCGGCGATGACCTCGCGTGCCATCTTCACGTAGTCCGCCGCAGAGAACGGCGTATCGCGGTCAATTACGCTGATGAGGTGGTGGGGGATGCCCTGCATCTCCTCGGCTGTGGGCTTCGCGGAGGCTATGTCCATGCCCTTATAAATCTGCATAGAATCGGCGGATACGACCTCGCCGCCGTATTCCTTGGCGAGCTCAACGCCGAGCCATGTCTTGCCCGAGGCAGTCGGTCCGACCACCGCGAGGACGAATGGCTTGCTGTCCATAATATCACCTCCGATAAGAGAGCTCATAGCTCAGAATAGTATGGGCGCACAACGTGCGCCCCGCTTGAATGCGTGATTTTATAATTCGGAATTGAATGTAGGGACGCGCATTGCGCGTCCGCAACCGAAAAAAGTGACCAACGGGCTCCGAGGACGGCGTCCCCTACACTGAGCTCTGAGCTCTGACCCGCACAAGCGGGATTAAGTACGCCTGAACTGGTGGTCGATGTTGTACTTCGTCATCGTGAACATCACGGGACGTCCGTGCGGGCAGTGGCGGATATTCTCGTTGTAGCAGACCTGCTCCGCAAGCGCTTGCAGCTCCTCGGGCGAGTTCTTGTCATTTGCCTTTATCGCCGATTTACAGGCGACTGTGTGCAGCATATCGTCGAGCAGCCCCGACTGCGGGTTCGCCTTGTGCAGGCGCAGATTGTTCGCGACCTCGCAGATGATGTCCTCGATGTCGGCGTCCATTATGAACGTGGGAACAGCCGTCGCGACAATGCACGGGCGCTGCGTGAAATCGAACGTGAAGCCGAGGTCGGCGAGGAGCTCCTGCTCCCCTTCCATGGCGTCTATCTCCTCCGCAGTGAGCAGCACCTTTATGCCCGTGAGCAGGCTCTGGCTGTACTGACGGCAGTTTCGGCTGCGCAGGCGCTCGAAGATTATGCGCTCGTGAGCGGCGTGCTTGTCTATCATTATCATTTTGCCCGCGCTCTCGCAGATGACGTAGAGCCCGAAAGCCTCGCCTATCACCTTTATATCGGGGAATTCCTCGTGCAGAGCGTCCGCGGGCTCGGGCTTTTTCTCGGGCTCGGGAGCCGCAGGCTTCTCAAACGAGCTCGCGCTGATGTAGGTGAAGCCTTCGATCGGTGTGTCGGGCACGGGCTCCGGAGCTGCAACAGGCTTGGTTTCGGCAACTGCCGGCTTGGGCTCGGACTTGGCGGCGGTGATTCCGCTCTCGCCGAAGTGCTCGAACGGTCGTATTCCCACGACCTCCGTCTCGTACCGCTCTACCTTCACGGGCGGCGTGTATACGGGCTTTTCGGGCACTTTCACGGGCTCGGGAGCGGCAAGCTCCTGCTCCTTCTGCGCTATCTCCTCCACAGGAGTGAACATTATCTCCTGCTGGACGGGCGGCTCCTCCGGAGCGGGCGCTGTCCAGTCGGTGCGCGGTTTCAGCTCGAATTCGTAGATGAGCCCGTCGTTCATCAGCGCGTTCTTCACGCCAAAATATATCGCGTCGGACACGCTCCGCTCGTCGGTGAAGCGCACCTCTGCCTTTGCAGGGTGGATATTGACGTCCATCGCGGCGGGTGCGAGGTCTATCATCATCACGCAGGCGGGGAATTTTCCCGTCATTATCATGTTCGAGTAGGCGTTTTCGAGCGCCGCCGAGCACAGCCGTGAGCGCACATATCTGCCGTTGACGAAGAAGTTCTGGAACGCCCTGTTATTGCGGGAATAGAGCGGCTTTATCACGTAGCCGCTGACGTGTATGCCATGGTACTCGTAGTCGCAGGGAATGAGGTCACGGGCAAAATCGCGCCCGTAGACCGCGTACACCGCCGAAAACAGCTCGCCGTCGCCCGCGGAGTTGAACTCCATGCGGTTGTCGCGGATGAGCTTGAACGCGACGGACGGGTGCGAGAGCGTGATTTTTTGCATTATATTGCTGATAGCGTTAGCCTCGGTGACGTCCTTCTTCATGAACTTCGCCCTCGCGGGAACATTGTAGAAGAGGTCGCGTATGATAATGGTCGTGCCGTCTGGGCAGCCGCTCTTCTCGTGCGATTTTTCCACGCTTCCGTCAATGGTGTAGAGCGTGCCGTACTCGTCCTCACGGCGCTTGGTCATGACCTCCACCCTTGCCACAGCCGACACCGAGGCGAGAGCCTCTCCGCGGAAGCCGAGGGTGCGGATATCATCAAGGTCAGCTTTTGCGACTATCTTGCTCGTAGCGTGTCGGAGAAAAGCCGTCGGGACGTCCTCGAACGCCATGCCGCAGCCGTCGTCGGTGACACGCATATACGTAGCTCCGCCGTTCTTGATCTCGACGGTGATATGCTTAGCGCCCGAATCTATCGAGTTCTCCACGAGCTCCTTTATTACCGAGGCGGGGCGCTCTATGACCTCGCCCGCGGCTATGAGCTCGGATATCTCCTTGCTCAGTACGTTGATGTGTGGCATTTTCTCCTACCCTTTCTGTGATAAATGCGGAATAATTCAGTCCTCCATAACAGCCAGCATATCCTTCAGCAGACTGCGGCACTCCTCGTCCGAGAGCTCGTCGATGTTGGTGCGGCTCAGCATATCGAGAGCCGCCTCGCGCCCGAGACTGCCGAAGCTTATCTGTCCGCCGTCGTCGCGGACTGCGCTGCTTTTCTCGGCGGCGTGCGAGCGCTCCATCTCTTCGAGCAGCTCCTTTGCCCTCGCGAGCACCTTTGTCGGCAGTCCCGCAAGCTTTGCAACGTCCACGCCGTAGCTCTCGTCAACTCCGCCGCGCACTATCTTGCGCAGGAAGCGTATAGTCCCGCCGTGCTTGTTCACGGCTATGCTGTAGTTCTTCACGCCCTCGAGCTCGTTCTCGAGCCCTATCAGTTCGTGGTAATGGGTCGCGAACATCGTCTTGCAGCCGAGCTTCTTCGACGTGCAGATGTGCTCCGCGACCGCACGGGCTATGCTCACGCCGTCGAATGTGGACGTTCCGCGTCCCACCTCGTCGAGAATGACAAGGCTGTCTGGCGTGGCATTCCGCAGTATATCGGACACCTCGCTCATCTCCACCATAAATGTGGACTGTCCTGCGGTGAGGTCGTCGGACGCTCCCACGCGGGTGAAAATCTTGTCAACGACCGATATCTTCGCCTTGTCGGCGGGCACGAAGCTTCCCACCTGTGCCATCAGCACGATGAGGGCTGTCTGGCGCATATACGTCGATTTACCCGACATATTCGGTCCCGTGATTATCTCCATTCGGTCGGCTTTCTTGTCTATATACACGTCGTTCGGGACGAACATCTCGTCCTCGAGCATGAGCTCCACAACAGGGTGGCGTCCCGCCTTGATGTCGATAGAGCCGTCTATCGCGATGTCGGGCTTGACGTAGTTATTGCGCAGGGCTACGTCCGCGAACGAGCACAGCACGTCCACCGCCGCGACAGCCGAAGCCGTCTTCTGCACGGGCTCAAGCCTCGTTGCGAGGAAGTCGCGAACCTCCGAGAAGATGTCCGCCTCGAGCTGCAGAGCCTTGTCCTTTGCGCCGAGTATTGCATTTTCGGCGTTTTTGAGCTCCTCGGTGATGAAGCGCTCGGCGTTGGCGAGGGTCTGCTTGCGGATCCAGCCCTCGGGTATGAGCTCGTAGTACGAGCGCGTTACCTCCAGATAGTAGCCAAACACACGGTTATAGCCTATTTTCAGGTTCTTTATGCCAGTGGACTCCTTCTCGCGCTGCTCTATCTCGGTAATTATGTCCTTGCCGTGATTCATTATGTGGCGGAGCGAGTCGAGCTCCTCGTTGAAGCCGTCCTTTATCACGCCGCCGTCCTTGACGGAAACGGGCGGCTCTTCCATTATAGCGTTCTCCACAAGCTTCACTATCTCGTCGAGGGTGGATATCTCGGAATCAAGCCTTGCGAGCAGCTTCGAGCTGCCCAGCTGCGCGAGCTCCTTTTTCAGCGCAGGCAGCTGCATTGCCGTCGCCGAGAGGGACTTCAAATCGCGCGGTGTCGCCGACTTGTACATCACCTTCGTCATCAGGCGTTCGAGGTCGTACACGCGCTCCAGCAGAGCCTGCATATCCGCGAGAGATACGCTCCTGCGGTACAGAGCCTCCACCGCGTCAAGACGCTCGATTATGCGGGCGGGACTTTTCAGCGGCTGCTCTATCCAGCTTCTCAGCATACGCCTTCCCATCGAGGTCTTGGTCGAATCGAGCACCCACATCAGCGAGCCCTTTTTCTCCTTGCTGCGCATGGTCTCGGTGAGCTCGAGGTTGCGCCTTGCGTTGAGGTCGAGCCCCATATAGGCGTCGCCCTGCATGAGCTGTATCGCCGTGAAGCGTGAAACGTTGTTCTTCTGCGTCTCGCGTATGTAGTCGAAAAGTCCGCAGACCGCATAGCAGTCCGCGCCGTCCTCGGATATGCCGAGCTCGGGCATCGACTTCACGCCGAATACCTGCTTTACGTAGTCTATCCTGTCGGGGGTGCGGAAGCACACGGTGTCGCGCAGAGTCACCGCGCATTCGAGCCTTATCTTCACGAATTCAGCCACGCTCTTCATCGAGAGGAAGTTCTCGGGGAATATCATCTCCGCGGGTCTGCACCGCGAGAGCTCATTTATCACGTCGGCTTCCATGTCCTTTCCCTCGAACACGCAGAGGCTCGCCTCTCCCGTCGATAAATCGGCAGAGGCAACGCCGCAGGTCTTGTGCTCGGCGTCGTAGTAGACGCTGCACAGGTAGTTGTTGGCGCCGTCCTCGAGCATCTCCGATTCCGTGAGAGTACCGGGAGTCACCACGCGTATAACGTCGCGGACAACTATGCCCTTCGTCTCGGCGGGGTCGGTCAGCTGCTCGCACACAGCCACCCTGAAGCCCATCTCAATGAGCCTCTTTATGTACATATCCGCGGCATGATAAGGGACACCGCACATCGGCGCTCTCTCCTCAAGACCGCAGTCCCTGCCCGTGAGGGTCAGCTCGAGCGCCTTCGACACGGTGATAGCGTCGTCGAAGAACATCTCGTAGAAGTCGCCGAGCCGAAAGAACAGTATGCAGTCGGCGTACTTGTCCTTGACCTCGAAATACTGCTGCATCATCGGCGGTTTTGTGGGACGCTGTCCCACGCCCTGCCAGAGGCTCTGCCTCTGGACTCCGCTGGGGCGCCGCCACTACAAATCGTGTCAGGTGGTTTGTCGGTATATTGGCGGGCGGATAATATCCGCCCCTACAGTCCGAGCTCTGAGCTCTGCGCGCTCAGTGGCAGCCTCCGCAGGTCGCGCAGCTGCCCGTGCAGCCCGATGCGGGCTCGCAGGTGGCGGGGTCTTCGCCGTTCGCCGACATCGTGATTATCTCCTGTATATTGCCGACAAGCTGCTCCAGCGACTTCTGCGCCGCCGAGAACACTATCATATTCTTGTTCGACATTATCTTGTTGTACGTCTCCTTGATATTGTCGTCGAGCTCCTTCACCCTGTCGGTGTCCTTGTTCTCCTTCGTCAGCTCCATGCTGAGGTCGTAGCGCATCTTCTCGAAGCTGTCGATGTCCTTCTGGAGCTCCTCGTCTGCGTCATTCACCTGCTTTGCAAGCATATACGCGATGTAGCGGTCGTCGGTCTGGAGAGCCTTTCCGAGCTCCCTTGCCATTTCTATCATATCCATTGTTTTTACCTCCGTGATTTATTAGTGGAACGCGTTCCAGTTGCCGTAGAATTCGAGATAGAGCCCGTCTACCTCCTCGTACTCGCTGTAGGCGTAATTGAGATACGACTTTATCTCCGAGTCCTTGTCGAAGCTGTAGGCGCTGATGTAGTCCATTCTCCACACGTACTGCGCCATCTCAAGCTGCTCGTAGGTCTCGTCGCCTTCAAGGGTGTGGTAGTACTCCTTGTGCAGGTTCAGCTTGAAGTCGTCATCCATGGTGTACCACAGCAGAGCCATTTCGTTCATATGTCCCGACGAGAGGACGAAGTCGCCGCTTACGTCGTCGCGGGCGAATACTGTATGGCTGCCGTTGAGCTGGCTGACCCTCAGAAGCTTAGCGTCGAGGTCTACCGTGTAGATGTCCACGATCGAATCAGCCTCGCACGTGCCGTGGTTGAAGATGAGCTCGGGGATCGAGTCGTGGTCGATGTCGTACAGAGCATAATCTATCATAACGCAGCCGTCGTTTTCTTCGTAGGTCTTATCCCACACGCGCTGCACCTCCGCCTTGTAGAGCTCGGGGCAGGCGTCGAGCCTGTCCGTGAATGTAGCCGTGCCGCCCGACGAGTTCGTTGTTGTGGCGATGGTGGTAGTCGCAGCTGCGGTGGTCGTGGAAGCCTTTGTGGTCGCGGGCTTGGTCTTCTTAGTTGTAACCGCCTTTGTAGTCGGCTCTGTTTCGGGAGCTGTGGTGGTCGCCGGCGTTGCCGCGCTCACAGGCTCCGGCTTGCTTATCTCGTCATTGGGCTGGTCAATTCCGCATCCAGCAAGTAATAGTGCCGTCAGGCACGATAATGCTATCAGTTTTTTCATATAACCTCTCCATTATTTCAGCTGCGGGCGGACCCGTGCGTCCGCCCCTACAGGTCATTTCCATTCAACCGAATGTAGGGGCGTCCGTCTGCCGTTTGTCCGTTATTTGCGGACGCCCGATGGGCGTCCCTACACCTTCACGCGCCGCCCGCGCACAGCCCAGTTCATCGCTTCGGTTATCTCGACGTCCACGAACTGCCCTATCAGCGAGCTGTCGCCCTCGAACTCGACTATGATGAACTCGCTGCTCTTGCCCGAAACATAGCCCTTGCGCTTCTTTGAGACGTCGTCTGCGAGCACGCGCATTCTCCTGCCGATGAAGCGCTTGTAGTGCTCGGTGGATATCTCACGCTGGAGCTCCAGCAGCCGCCGCATACGCGCTCCCTTCTCCTCCTCGGAGACAGCGTCGGGCATTTCCGCAGCCTTTGTGCCCGTCCGCTTCGAGTAGATGAACGAGTAGATGTTGTCGTACTTCACGCGCTCCATTATCGCGAGGGTAGCCGCGAAGTCCTCCTCCGTTTCGTCGGGAAAGCCCACGATTATGTCCGTAGTCAGCGAGAAATCGGGGCCTCGGCGGCGTATCTCATCGACTATGCCGAGGTACTTCTCCGCCGTGTAGCGCCTGTTCATTCGGCGCAGTATCTCGTCGCTGCCGCTCTGTACGGGCAGGTGCAGGTGCTTGGCGACCTTGTCGCAGTCGAATATGGCGTCTATCAGCTCCACAGACGCGTCCTTCGGGTGCGATGACATGAAGCGTATCCAGAAGTCGCCGTCTATCGCGTTTAAGCGTCTCAGCAGCTGCGGGAAGCTCATCTCCCCGCCGAGGTCGCTGCCGTAGGAGTTGACGTTCTGACCGAGCAGCATTATCTCCTTGTAGCCGCTGCGCACCAGTCCCTCGACCTCGGAAATGATATCCTCGGGACGGCGGCTGCGCTCTCTGCCGCGCACATAAGGCACTATGCAGTAGGTGCAGAAGTTGTTGCAGCCGAACATTATCGGCACGGAGGCTTTGAAGCTGCTCTCGCGCACCTGCTCCGCCTCCGCCGAGAAGTCGTCGTATTCGGCTATATCAGCCGAGAATTTCGCGCCGTTGAGGCAGTCGAGCAGCAGTCTCGGAAGCCCGTTTATCGCCGATGTGCCGAGCACGAAGTCCACCTGCGGGTAGGACTTCTTTATCTTTTCCGCGATGTGGCTCTGCGCCGTCATACAGCCCGCAATGCCGATCATCAGGTCGGGGCGGAGCTCCTTGAGCTTCTTCATGCTCCCGACTATGCCGAACACCCTGTCCTCGGCGTTCTCGCGGACTGCGCAGGTGTTGAGTATGATGAGGTCGGCTTGTGCCTCGTCCTCGGTGAAGCCATAGCCCATTTTCCTGAGCAGTCCCTTTATTTTCTCGCCGTCCGACGTGTTGAGCTGACAGCCGAAGCTCCGCACGAATGCGAGGGGCTGCCTGCCGCCGATAAGGCGCTTTATTTCGCTAATGATAACGGTGTTGTCGTTCAATCCGCATACCTCCCGAACATTTTCCGCCAATATATCATTATAGCATAGTGTCCGCGAAAAAGCAAGCCCGCGGGTGTGAGAACTCAGAGCTGAGAGCTCAGTGCGCGTGCCTTACCAATCAATAATACCTTGATATCTTGATATCTTGACCGATGTAAAGCGATAAAGTGAAATTGAATGCAGGGGCGGATATTGTCCGCCCGCACCATAACAAAACGACCACCTGAAACGATTTGTAGGGGCGCATTCCGTGCACCCGTGCCATTCACAATATCTGACGTAACACGGATTGTAGGGGCGGCGTCCCGCCGCCCGTTGGCGACCGGTAAGCCAACGGCAACCGATTGTAGGGACGCGCATTGCGCGTCCGCATAACGTTAACGGCAATTGATACGGATAATCGCGAACGACCATTGGTCGTCCCTACAATTTGTTGATTAAACGTATTCGTGTAGGGGACGGCGCGGCTAACAGCTGACAGAAGGTCGCGGGTCCTGTCGGGACACCGCACCAAGATATCAAGATATCAAGATATCAACATTTTATGTGTATGACATTTACATCCTGAACAAGAAGAGCACCCGCTTAGGTTGCTTCCCTTAGCGGAAAATGCGGGCTACCGTGCCGTAAACTAACGGCACATAATCGGTAACCTGCGAATCCGCCAAAGGGGGCTCCCCCTGGGTGCTCTTTTTTTGTTATTTCGTTGTTTCGGGGAGACTGTCTATCGCGTGCGCGTCGAGGCGCTGTATCGCGAGGGCGTCCATAGCCGTAACGCCGTCGCCTGTATCGCAGCAGTCGGCATTTGCCGCTCCCTGTGCGCTGAGCGCGTACTTGTCCTTGTTCGCTATCGACTGGAGTATAGCCACCGCGTCCGCTACCGTGACCTTTTTATCTACGTTGGCGTCGCCGATAAGCGTCACCGCAGGAGCCGTACCCGCGCCTGTTGCAGAGGTTGTCGTTGTCTGTGAAGCCGAAGCTGTCGTAGTCGTCTTTGTCGTTGTCGAGCCGGTCGGAGCCGTGCCGCCCTTGAACAGGTCAGCGGGGAGCTCATCGAGCGTGATGCAGTAGTCGCTGTTGTAGAGAGCCTTGAACTCATCGTGGTCCTGGTAGTTCTCGCCGCTTACGAAGTAAGCCTGCTGCGAGTCGTACCAAGGGCAGAAGTAGAGCCATGCCGCGTGCTCGACCGTAAGGTTCTTCATCGAGGGAACGGAATCGTTCTCAGCCATAGCCACCATCTTGTTGCCCTTCACGTAGCCGTGGAGCTTGTAGAATATGCCTGCCTCGGCGTCGAGGTTGGGACCCGAGGTCTTGCCGTCGTGGCGGTTGTACTGGGTGTTGTACTTGTCGAATGCGACGATGTCAACTCTGTCGTCGCCCGAGTACCACTCAGCGGACGAATCCGACCATGCGTAGAGGTTCTGCTCCCATATCAGGTTGTGCAGACCGTACTCGTTCTCGAGGGTGTCCTGTAAGAGAGCCCAAAGCTCCTTATAGACCTTGGCGCCCTCCTTCGACCACCAGAACCATGCTCCCGAGCCGTCGGTCGGGTCGTTGGTGTTGGAGGGGTTGCCCTCAGCCTCGTGGAAGGGGCGGAAGATAACGGGAACTCCCGCGTCCTGAAGCTTGAGGAGCTCGGCGGCGAGGTTCTCCATACACAGTTGGAAATACTCATACTCGACCGTACCCTCTACCATGCAGTTTGCGGTCTTGAAGTCGGAGACGGACTGTCCGCCCTCGTTGCCCTTGTACGTCGTCTTTGAGAAGTCGAGCGGCTCGCCGAGGGTGTAGTCAGCCATTCTCGTGGGGATATTCACGTGCCATGAAGCGGTGCATATACCGCCCTTTTCGTTCGTCCACTCTATCATGCGTCCCGCGACGCCGTCGTCCCACGCAAAGCAGGGGCAGTAGCTTCCGAAGTCGAAGCCCTGTATCGCGGGATACTTGCCCGTCAGCTCGTATACGAGGTCAACGTCGAGGTCGTAGTTGTTGTAGGTGTAGTTGCGGTTCTGCGTGCTGTAGGTGTATACCTGTCCGTCGGGACCCGTGCAGTGCCACGGGAACTTATGACCCTGCTCGTCCTTATCGTAGCTGTCGGGGTCTATCTCGTAGACAGTGCCGCTCTCGTCGGTGCACTTGTCGGCGTTCTCGTCGTAGCGGATAGTGGTCTGCACCTGATTTCCGCCGCCGTATATCTGCTGCTGACCCGAGATTATATTCGTGCCGTACACGCTGTGCAGGTACTTCATCAGCGCCTTTGCCTCGGGAGTAGCGTCGGGGTCGCAGAGCTCGTCGGTCGCCTTTGAGAGGTCGGGGAACTCCGCCTCGGAAACGGTAACGGTGTCAATCGCCATATAGCCGTACTTGTTCACGAACTCGATGGTGTTCTCGCCCTTGTTGAGGCGTATCATGCCGAAGTCGTAGTCGCGCCACTCAGCCGAATAACCCGCCTGAACGGAGTACTCGACGCCGTTTACCTTGACGGTCTGCATTCTCTCGCCGCCCTCGCCGCTGAGTATCTGAGCTCCGCGCACTGTGAGCTGATACATCGCGTCCTCGGGGACAGTCACTGTGAACGAGCCTGCCGCATTGGTGAGATACCAGAAGCCCTTGCCCGAGTAGCCGTCGATTTTTGTCTCGTAGATGGACGTCCAGAGGTCAGCCCCCTTCAAGTCCTCGCCCTCGATGGTGTAGGGGAAAGCGGTGTCCGCCGCCTGTGCGGGAGCTATGTAGGGCATACCCGCCGCTGTTACAGCTGCCGCGGATACCGCCGACAGCACCT
>CAMHBN010000028.1 GCA_946183385.1 uncultured Ruminococcus sp. | reverse complement strand
CCGATGTTCCCGCGATTGTCACTTTTTCGCGCTGCGCCGCATATAATGTACCGTATAACTACGGCGTGCCGTATGCCGTGAAGCGGCGGAGGTCCCATTATGTGCGGAATCGCTGGAATCATCAGCTTCAAAGAGGATATGCGCGCCGAGCTCGGCGCGTGCAGAAAAATGCAGACCGCTCTGCTTCACCGCGGTCCCGATCAGCGTGGAGTTTACCTCTCGCAGGAGGCGGCGCTCGTCCACACGCGGCTCGCGGTCATCGACATCGCGGGCGGCAGGCAGCCCATGACCGTCACCGACCACGGGCGCGAATACACCATTGTCTACAACGGCGAGCTCTATAACACCGACGAGCTCCGCCGCGAGCTTTCCTGCGAGTTCACCACCCGCTCCGATACCGAGGTCGTGCTGCGCAGCTACATCGAGTGGGGAGATGCCTGCGTTGACCGATTCAACGGCATTTTCGCGTTCGCGGTCTATGAAGCCGCTGAGCACCGCGTCTTCCTCGCCCGCGACAGGATAGGCGTGAAGCCGCTCTTTTTCTACGAGACGGCGGATAAGCTCATCTTCGCCTCGGAGCTGCCCGCCCTCCTCGAAAATCCCGATATCCCGCATGAAATAGACGAATACGGCGCGGCGGAGCTCCTGCTCATATCACCCTCGCGGACGCAGGGCTGCGGCGTGATACGCGGTGTGCGGGAGCTGAAAAGCGGCGAATGCGGCTATTATTCGGCAGACGGGCTGGAGCTCCGCACCTACTGGCGGCTCCGCGCGCATGAGCACCGCGAGAACTTCGGGCAAACCGTCGAGCACACCCGCGAGCTTGTCCTCGACGCGATACGGCGGCAGCTCGTGTCCGACGTGCCCGTGTGCACCTTCCTCTCGGGAGGGCTGGATTCGAGCCTGATATCGTCGGTCGCGGCGGCGGAGCTCAAAAAGCAGGGCAAGCGGCTCGACACCTTCTCCGTCGACTACCGCGACAACGCCAAATACTTTCAGAAGAGCCATTTTCAGCCGAACAGCGACCCTGAATACATCAACATTATGGCGGATTACCTCGGCTCGGAACACCACTGGGTCATCGTCGATACGCCCGAGCTCGTCGGAGCTCTAGAAGCCGCGGTGGAGGCGCGCGGACTGCCCGCGATGGCGGATGTGGACGCCTCAATGCTACTGCTCTGCCGCGAGATAAAAAAGACGGGGACGGTCGCGCTCTCGGGCGAGTGCGCAGACGAGCTCTTCGGCGGCTATCCGTGGTACCGCGACAAGGACATCCGCGAGACCGACGGCTTCCCGTGGGCACAGAGCACCGCCTACCGCAAGCGCTTTCTCTGCGAGAGGTACGCGCGGCTCATTGACACTGACGAGTACGTATATTCGGCGTATCGCCGCACTGCGGACAGCGCCGACAGGCTGCCGACGGACAGCCCGCTCGAGAGCCGTATGCGCGAGATGACCGAGCTCAATTTCCGCTGGTTCATGCAGAATCTCCTCGACCGCAAGGACAGAATGTCGATGTACAGCGGTCTGGAGGTGCGCGTGCCGTTCTGCGACTACCGCATCGCGGAGTATATGTACAGCGTGCCGTGGGAGTTCAAGGACTACAAGGGGCGTGAGAAGGGGCTGCTGCGCGAGGCTGTGAGCGGTCTGCTGCCCGATGAGGTGCTGTGGCGGAAGAAGAGCCCGTATCCGAAGACGCACAATCCCGCCTTTTTAGAGGCGGTGACGGAGCGCCTGAGGGCGATACTTGCCGAGGATACACCGCTCACGGAGCTCGTCCGCCGCGAGGAGCTCGAGCGGCTGCTCACCCACGAGGACAGGGTGCAGTGGTACGGGCAGCTGATGAATCTGCCGCAGACCATAGCCTTTTTCGTGCAGCTCGACTACTGGCTGAAGCGGTATTCGATAAAGCTCGTGTGAACGTATCGGAGCCGTCGGGGGAGGCTTCGGCGGCTCGCAAAAAGATTTGCCATATATTATAATAGTATTGATACATAATGGAATTATATTTACTATTTAATGTTCCGCAAGAGGCGTTTCGGGCGCTTTATCAGTGCAAAATGACGAATTACAAGTTAATGCTTTTGCCACAGTTTACAATTATATCAAAAAATATGAAAATGTACGATTTTATGTTGCAATTTGAGATGTGTTGTGATATAATATTTGTGTAAGTTAAACAACGTGCAGCATGGGTACAACAATGCTGCGTTTTGTTCTGCCTTGAGATTGTTTTTTGTAGAATAATCGAACTATGCCCTGACGAATAATACAAATGGTATATTTCTTGGTGAATATTAATAAAATCCGCTTGATTATTTATGGCAAAAAAACGATTGAAAAGTAACTGTTAAAATGGTATAATTGTTATTATTAGGGCAGTATGGATTGTTCCGGCTTAAACAAAAACTATGGAGGTGGTTGTATGAAGAGTTATTCCTACATTGCTCAGGACGCAAGAGGCAAACAGGTCAAGGGCAAGGCGAATGCCGAGAATGAACAGGAATTCCTCGAAAAGATGAAAGAACGAGGAGTGTTCATCAAGGATTTTAAGGAAGACGATTCAAGTAACTCAAGATCAATCTACAAGTTCGACACCAAGGAGCTCGCGTTCTGTTGCCGACAGCTCAGCGCTATGCTTACCTCGGGTCTGACGCTTGTTAAGGCGATCGACATTCTCGTTAAGGAACAGGAGAACGAAAAAGCGAGAGCTATCTGGCAGGACATCTACGAAAACGTACAGAAGGGTGAATCCTTCTCGTCAACTCTTGAGATGCACGCGGGTTCTTTCCCCGAATTCCTCATATCAATGGCAAACGCCGGTGAGTCGAGTGGTTCGCTCGACGTTATCATGACCAGAATGGCGGAGCATTACGCCAAGGAGAACAAGCTCAAGAATACGATCAAGGGCGCTATGGTTTACCCTGCGATCCTTGCGGTACTCTGCGTTGTTATCGTAATGTTCCTCTTTATCGTTATCATGCCGCGATTCCTCGCAATGTATGAGAACCCCGACGATATGCCTACACTGACAAAGATCATGTCGGCTATCTCAGACTTCCTCAGAACAAAATGGTACATAGTTATAATCCTTGGACTCGGCGGCTTCTTCGGATTCAGTTATGCTATGAAGATGCCGAACTTCAGGTATAAGGTCGACAGACTTATCCTCAAGGGACCGATGTGGGGTCCCCTCGTAACAAAGATCTACACAGGCCGTTTCGCAAGAACCCTTTCTTCACTTTATTCCAGTGGTATCCCTATGGTAGAGTGCTTGCAGAAATCGTCCGCTATCCTCGGTAACAGATACGTTGACGAAAAGTTCCTCGACGTTGTCGACGAGGTAAAACAGGGTGAAACTCTTTCAGCTGCGATCACCAGAACAGAGCTCTTCGAGCCTATGTTCTGCTCGGTAATCTACGTTGGTGAAGAGTCGGGTGCCCTCGATACCATCCTCGAAAAGACTTCGGATTACTACGAGGAAGAATCCGATTCAGCAGTACAGCGCCTTGTAAGCTTGGTCGAGCCTGTGCTCCTCATCTTCATGGGCGTTATCATAGGTCTTGTAGTTATCGGTATCTACCCCGCGCTCTACGGATCGCTGGCAGGTCTCGAAAACGAAGAATAATGGAAAGGTGGAAAAAGGAAAATGCTTTCATTTGATATAACTGACAGAAACGTCCGCGTTGTTAAGGGCGTTGAGAGCAACGGAAAGATCAAGATCAGCTCCGCTGCAACACTTAACCTCGAAGAGGGTCTTATCGTAAACGGTCACGTAAGAGACGTGCCCAACGTTGCTACACTCATCAACGGTGTGCTCAAGAGAAACAAGATGCCCGATAAGGAGGCTATCGTTTCTATCTCCTCGAACCTCACAATATTCAAGGAAATGACTGTTGCTCGCGTTAAGGGTCAGGATCTCCAGAAGACTGTAAAGCAGCAGGTTCAGGCTGAGCTCAACCTCGACGATTCCTACAGCGTTACATATGTAATAGTAGGCGAGGCAATGGAGAGAGGCGACACGGGCGAGCCGATGGTACGCATCCTCGCTACAGCCTGCCCCTACGAGATCGTAAACAGCTACAGAGAAGTATTCAAGCTCCTCGGTATCTCACTCAGATCAGTTATGATCGGCTGTAACTGTATCACAAAGGTTCTTCTTGCTGACACAAAGATCAGATCAAAGATGCCTCTCCTTGCAGTTCAGATCGACAACAACTTCATTTCACTCAACCTCTATGAAGCAGGACAGCTTTCATTCTCACGTTTCGCAACTATCGACGCTGACGACTACGGCGGATCTTCCGACTACGTTTTCGAGGCTGTAAACGAGAACATCTTCCGTATGCTCCAGTTCCACAGGAGCCGCAATACGGGCGAGACTATCGAGAACGTAGTATTCTACGGCGATACTCACGATTATGTAAGACTTACAGATGAACTTGAGAAGCTCGACCTCAATACGAGCCTCATCAACGTTCCTCCGCAGATACACGGTCACGAGAACCTCGAATTCTCACTCTACGCTAACGCTATCGGCGCTATGTTCAAGCGTAACAAGGATACCGAGAAGATCAACCTCCTTGATACCGAGCTCGGCGCAGCTATCAAGAGAGCAAGCAGCGGCAGCAACGGTTCCGGCGGTACTATCCCGATGATCGCGATGATACTTGCTGCAGGCGTGATCGTAGGCGGTATCTGGGGTGCAATGTCCTTCGTTGACTTCGGCATCAAGCACAAGACCAAGACAATAAGAGAGTACATCGAATCTCCCGAGACTCAGGCAAAGCTCGCACACCGTGACAAGCTCATCGGTATCAGAGATATGGTAAACGCTTACAACGCAAAGATCGTGAATGCACACGATGCGTTCTACTCACAGCCTGTTATCGATCAGGATAAGTTCGAGTCCATCCAGGCTGTTCTTGATAAGACAGTCGAGGATCTCGATCTCGAGTGCGCTGCTATTTCCACTCCTTCCTATGCAAACGGTGTCTTCGGCTTTGAAGTTACCGCTGCGGGAAGCAAGGAAATGGTTCAGAAGCTTCCTTCACTCTACATCGACAACCTTCTCGATGAGGATTTCAGTGAGAATCACAAGTATTATGAGACTGCTACCTACACCGGCTACACCACGAACATCGTAAGAGATGACAGCGGTGAGATCGACGACGATCTGGAAACAGTATCATTCAGTGTATCAATGGCTATGAAGGGCCGCGAGAGCGCTTACAAGCCTGAGAAATCCGATAACTAATGGGGAGGTAGATAGAAATGAAACTCAATTACAGAGATAAGATCATATTAGGCGCGCTTCTCGCCTTCGTTATACTCCTTGGAGGCTTCTTCCTCCTTATCAAGCCGAAGTATAACGCTATTAAGAATGACAGCGCAGCACTTGAACAGGCTGAAAAGGATCAGAAGGATGTTGATGACAAGATCGATGAGATCCCCCGTCTCAAGGATGAGATCAAGACTACTTATGACGCTACAAAGAAGCTCACAGACGATTTCGTAGCTTACAATGACATCTACAACGCCCGCAAGCTCGACCAGTATATGCAGCACTTTGCTGAGGACTGTGAAGTAAAGATCGAAAACCTCACTGCTTCCGATCTCAACGAGGGTACTCTCAACTACTACTTCTTCACACCTACTTATGTCGGCGAGGGTATGCTCGCTGAGGCAGACCTCAACGGTGACAGACAGGCTGCTATCGCTGAAGATAAGGCAGAGAGCGACAGCCTCCAGGCAAGAGCTCAGGAGAGCGTTCTCATGGGCAACTACGATATCAGCGTTCTCGGTACAAAGGAGAATATCTACAAGTATCTCCAGACTATCGAGGATCAGGACAAGACCATCATCATCAACACGGTTGATCTTGGCGGTATGATCATCAATCCTGATGCTATAGAGGCTATGGCTGATTACCTCGGCGCAGATCTCTCGGAAGATGAGAAGGAAATGTTAGAGGACGATGCGGAGATCGAAGCAAAATTCAATGTATCAATCTACTCGGTATTTGAACTCTCAGAACCCAACGTTGAAGCAGACTAAAAAACCAGACCCTTCGCTAACAGTTATTAGAGAAATATAACTTGAAAGGCGGTTAAAAAATGAAAAGTATTAAGAATAGAAAATTAAAGGGATCCGTTCTTCTTACTGTTGTATCGGTAATGGCTCTGCTGATAATATTCCTGTTCGGAACTTTGGTTCTTGCGACTGCTGCCAATAACAGAGCGCATATAAACTATTCGACAGCACAGACAAGTATTACAGCGAGAACGGTCGTCAATACCGCTTATGAAGCGATAGGTAAAAACAAGGATTACGCGGACGCTGTCACTGCGCTCAGTGACACGAACAAGACACTGGATATCCCTGTTACTATCAGCAGCGGCGGTACAAATACCAACACACTCGGTAAAGTGGAGTCACTCACGGCTGAGTATGCAGGTAAGCGCAAATACTACAACTCAAAGCAGAAGAAGTGGCAGGACTGTGATGTAATAAGGTTAACTGCCAACGTTACAATGAACGGTATCACCACTTCTTCGAGCGCATACATCGTTAAGGATCCTCCCGAGCCTCCCGGAGGAGGCGGCGGCGGCGGTGCAGGCTTCGTTACAACAGGCGGAGCAGGCTTCCCCTCGCAGTCCAATCTTTACGGCGGATCGTATCTCGGTCTTCCTAAGAAGGAAGTAGCTCAGACTTACGATTATCTTACCGGTTATGCGACTTACAGCGGCAACTATCTCTCACACGAGAATTTCTCCTTCCAGAACTCACTTTCACTTATGGAAGCAGACGTTGTTATCAACGGTAACTTCGATCCCGGCAACCTTTCAAAGATACTCTACCCCGGCAAGGGAAGAGGAATCACGATTTGGGGCAACTGCACATTCAGTGATTCTTCCTTCGGCAATATCAAGGAGATCAGATCGCCTAACCTCACAGTAGGCAATGCGGGCAGCATCGACTTCAAGGATATTCCCTTCTTCTATGTTGACGGCGAGTTCTCAGGTGCAGTCAAGACGGGTCCTCAGAGCACTACTGCATCCGAGCAGTACCCGTTCAATACATTCGCAGGAAATATGAACGCTACAGGAAACAGCCTTTCGATCGGCGGCGACCTCTATCTGATGAACCCCGATAAGGACAATGTTATGACTGTCAACGACGCTACGCTCTATTCTTGGACAGCTTCTGTAATCACCAAGAAGGGCTCAAGCGCTACAAGTCAGGTTCAGGGCAGGATCTACAGCAAGGGCAACCTCGAGATCGGCGCTGCTAACGGCGGCGGTATCAAGGCTAAGGGTGTATACGGCGAAAAGAATATCAAGGTATCAAAAGCCCTCGATATCACAGGCGACATTGTATGCGGTCAGCAGCTTCAGATTGTTGACAACAAGCTCACTGTTTCTGGCAACATCTACTGCAATAATGTAGTTGATAAGGACGGTACTGCAATTACCACGTACAATGGCAAGACAGTCAAGGCACTTTCTGACTATTCGGGAAATATTTACCCCGATTATGCTGAAAGAGATGTACTCTTAGGCAAGAATACAACACTTCTCAAGGATAGCTCGAACAACGATATAAAGGTCGAAGATTCTCAGGTCGTTACACGTATGGATCAGGTTCTTGATAAGGTAATCAACCCTTATACAAGCGACGAGCTTCCTGCTGCAATGAAGACAGTGTACAACAACCTCAAGACAGACGCGACGCATACATACACAACTATCGACCAGACAAGGACGTCTCCCAACACAGCCTGCAAGAGCTGGTGGGATGCGACCAACAAGAAGGTCAAGCTTGAGTATGATGCTACAACGGCTAACGGCTGGCCTGTAATCAAGGAAAGCTGCTGGCTCAAGGATCTCACGTTCAGCAACGGTGACATCAAGGAGCTCGAGCCTTCGATAGGAATTTCCTCATCTAAGGTAAGAGCAGTCGTATTTGATCCGGGCGCAACTGATATGCTCGTTGTATTTGACAACGTTACATTCCAGAACCCTGTAAATATCATCGTAAATGATTCACAGGGCGGTCATGTTTACTTCTATTTTGAGGGCGGCACAAGCAATACAGCAAAGAAGACTACTACCTTCGAGAATTTCCTGCTTACAACAAAGTATATGGATATATTCATGAAGGTTAATCAGGGTGTAGACCTTGACCCCGGTATCGCAGGCACACAGAATTCGATCCAGATCTTCACGAGCGGTTCTTATGCAATGCCTTACGATGCTACACACGCAGATAATCCCGTACCCTTCAATGATGCAACACTTGGTCTTTCAGTTCCCGCAACAAAAAAGGAGTATTCACCCGGCTGCAAGATGTACGCAGCAAAGAACAGTATTCTGATGTGGAACAACTTCGTATGCTGTACTGCAAATATCGTTTCGCCTAACGTTGAGCTCCATATCGAGTCAACGAACGGCACGAACGATATTGTCAGCAACACGAAGATCTACTACAACGGCGATCTCGTTAACAACTTCCCTGGTAATGGCAAGAAGTGGGAGGATAACGACTCGAAGTTCAAGTACATGATAGGATGCTGTAACTCTGAGTCTACCACATTCAAGAACCAGATCAATATGCTTTATGTTCCCGATGAGGTAACAGGAGGTACTCCCATCACAATGCCCGATTCAACGCATTGGTATAGTATGCTCTACTACGATGAATATTAAGGAGGGAGAAGCAATGAAACTTATTTCTTCTAAAAAGAAAAAGCTCAAGGGCATGACGCTTGCTGAGGTCATTATCTCTCTCGCGGTGCTCGGCGTTCTGACCGTAGTTGTTGTAGGAACAGCAAACCTCATTGATAACTATACGCGTTCAGCAAACAATGTAAACAAGAAGGTAGCGGTACAGACACCCGTTGCTGAATCTCAGTACATGGATAAGGCATACAAAATCGATCCTACAGGTGCGGATAACAAGATCAAGATAACCATCAACAACAATATTGATTTTGAAGGCGATGGCTATGTAACTGTTGATCCTGCGGCTACCGTGAACGAAGATGAGCTCGGCGGCAACCTCGGACTTAAGTTCATAAACAATCCTCAGTATGTTACATCAGCAACTACTACATAAGGGGGGAGCCGTATGAGAAAAACTACTAAAAAGGGTTTCACCCTTATGGAGCTTATTATCGTTATTGCGCTGTTCAGCGTAATAATGGTACTTGTAATGAGCTTTATCGATCCTGCGGCAAAGCTCATGACCAAGACCTCCACCAAGGAAAAGACGGCAGCTTATGTTGACAATATCAACGAGTATGTCGATAAGTCTCTCAGATATGCTTCGTTCGTAAGAGTGTTCGAGAGCGATTTCCGCCTCAAGAGTTCAGTGACACCTGTCGCTGAGAAGGACGCTGTTCAGGAATTCATCGACGATTTCTTCGATGGAGCTATCACCAGCACAGGCGCTCCTCTGACAGGAAAGGTACACGTTCTCAAGCTCCTCAACGAGCCCGACAGGGATACGCTTACCGCTTCGAGCACCTATGACGGCGTTGCAGGTACCGATTTAAAGGACGGCGTCCTCGTGGATGTAGTCTATGACTTCAAGGCAGGCGACAGTAAGCCCGAGCTTGACGGTTCAGGCAAAACCATAAGAGTGTTCGACGGAACATTCAAGCACGCTGAGATAACAGGACCTGTATCGAATGCACTCGCAGTTAACCCCGAGCATTTCAGACACTACTCGTATTACTACAAGCTTGGATACTATGAGTTCATCCCCGTAAGTGACCGTACAGTCATCAAGGGATATCCGGAAGCAGAATCAGGCGTTTACAAGTCCTCGCTTATAACAAAGGCAGACGGAACATCGAACCTGTATAAAAAAACAGGCGGTGCTATCGACATAAAGGGCAACAACTCGCTGGATTTCTACTATAAGGAACTTATTCCGATGCGTGACAATACAGGCACTGAAATGCAGATCAACGCATTCAGCTTTGCCGTGACTATGGTCGCATATCCGAATGATTCAAAGGGCAATAACAAGGTAAACTGCACTAAGACCGTTACAGATCCTACAGACAGTTCTACCGAAGACGTGCCCACATCTATATTCAAGTCGCCGTGCTACATGGCAACTTCGAGTATGACGATGATAAACACAACCACTTCCGTTGTTAACGACTCTGTTCTTGGTCTGATCAATACGACCGCTTACATGAAGGATCAGGAAGTCGGCGGCGCAGTAAAGGCAGGCTCTGACCTGTTAAGTGTACAGGCTCAGGATACCGCGTACTCGCGCTATGCTGCATCTATGCCGAATCCTTCACAGAACACGAGCAATATCTTCTTCATATATATTGCTCCCAGCGAAGTTAATGTCGGATAATAAAGCAAATATCAAATAATAAAAAACAGGCAGCAGTAATAATTGCTGCTGCCTGTAATTTATTTTTGCGCTTTTTGACTTTTACTCGGGCTTGTAGGTGATAAGATTGATATACCAGTCAGCCACCCTGTTGCCCCAGAGCATTCCGAATGCGATACCGATCGAAAGATAGGGTCCGAAAGCAAATTTGGAATCTTTAGTAAGCACTTTGATTATCACTCCGCCGACTGCGGCTGTGATGATACCGATCAATGCTGAAACGATAATAGCCCGCGTTCCGAGGAGCGCACCCGCCGCGAACATGAGCAGCGTATCGCCAAGCTCTATCGCACGGAAATCCTCTTCAAACTTCTTCCTGATTATCGGGCGGCTGAGCTCGCCGATAACGAAGAACGGAACGCTGATAACAAGAGCGCCGATTATGCGGTGCTTGAGCTCGACATCGTCGGTGAATATCGCCGCGGGTACTGCGAGCAGAAGAATTAGCCCCACGATAATGAGGTCTATCTCCTGTGTGTCCCAGTCCATGAAGGCGATGACGATGAGAAGCGACATGAGAACGCAGGTTATTATGGCTTTAGCATTAATATCCAGCACAATGAAGGTCAGGACATAAAGTAAGCCGTTCAGCGACTCAACGATGGGGTATCGGACAGATATCTTCTCGCCGCAGGCGTGGCACTTTCCTCTCAGAAGTATCCAGCTGAGAACGGGGATAAGGTCGATGGGTCTTATCTTGGTTCCGCAGGTCATACAGTGCGACGAGCGCTTGATGAGAGATTCGTGCCGCGGCAAACGAAGTATCACGACATTCAGGAAGCTGCCGATACAGATGCCAAAGACAAAAACGATGGATAAAAACATGATTTTGAAGGGCAGATCAGTGAATTCACTGTGAAGCATATCTTCAAATCCAAACATGGTTTTTCCACACTCCTTTTCATTTAGAATATTGACGTAATATAATTATATCATATTCTGAATAAAATTCAAGTGTAAATTAAGAGTTTGTTCTTTATAAAAAGGAACGGATTCTAAAAAATAAGCGGAGGTTTGTATATGAGAAACGAGAGAATTGGCGACTACTTAGTTAGTCAGGGGCTGCTCAGTGAAGAACAGCTTCAGAAGGTTCTTGCGGCTCAGAAGGAGTCGAATGGAGCCAAGAAGTTCGGCGACGTTGTTGTTGAGCTTGGATTTATGACTGAGATCAACTTTACCAAGGCTCTGGCTGGAAAGCTCAGAGTTCAGTACGTTGACCTCGACAACACTGACATCAACACGGACGCTGTACAGAAGGTTCCCGAGGCTCTTGCAAGAAAGCATACGGTAATCGCTATAGCTATTACAGGTAAGCGTCTCACAGTTGCGACGAATGACCCTGTAAACTTCATCGTTCTGGAAGATATCAAGGTATCGACAGGTATGGATACAGTTCCGGTACTTGCTACCACTTCCGCGATCAACAAGGCTATCGGTAAGTGCTACTCAATGCAGAACGTTGACAGCGTGCTCGAGGGCGTTACAGCAATGGCTTCCGACCTCGGCGGCGCTATGGACGAGGACGCTAACGAGCGTGTAGAGAGCGCTCCTATCGTTAAGCTCGCAACCACTATCGTTGAGAACTCCTTCAGAGCGGACGCTACCGATATCCATATCGAGCCGTTCGACAAGTACACAAGAATTCGTATCCGTGTAAACGGCGACCTTGTTGAGCTGATGAACATCTCATCTGCTGTTCACAGCGCTCTTACAACACGTTTCAAGCTCATAAGCGGTATGAACATCGCCGAGAAGCGTATCCCTCAGGACGGACGTTTCACTCAGGTCGTTGACGGCACCACCCTCGACGTCCGTGTTTCGTCACTTCCTATGGTACACGGCGAAAAGATCGTTATCCGTATCCTTTCAACCGGTCAGATCGCTCTTCGTAAGATCACAGACCTCGGTATGTCCGACTATAACTATCAGCTGTTCGAGTCGATGCTCCGTGTTCCTCACGGCGTTATCCTCGTAACAGGACCTACAGGTTCAGGTAAAACTACAACCCTTTACGCTGCGCTCGGTGAGATCGCTAAGCCCAACGTAAACGTCGTTACAGTTGAGGACCCTGTCGAGAAGGCTATCGACGGAATCAACCAGTGCCAGGTTAACCAGAAGGCTGGTATGACCTTCGCAGCTGCCCTCCGTTCTATCCTCCGTCAGGACCCTGACATCGTAATGATCGGTGAGATGCGTGATACCGAAACTGCCGGTATCGCCGTTACTGCGGCTATCACCGGACCTATCGCTACATGCGTGTTCAAGCTGCAGATGA